>JAKSCZ010000600.1 GCA_022360335.1 Pseudomonadota bacterium | reverse complement strand
ATCGGTCGTGATCAACCTCGGATGGCTCGGCGAGCGGATTGCCGACCGCGTGGGCAGCGGTGAGGCATTCGGTCTCGACGTTACCTACAGCGACGAGCGCGGCGACGTGCTGGAAACCGGTGGCGGCATCCACAAGGCGCTGCCGTTGCTCGGCGACGGGCCGTTCCTGGTCGTCAACGCGGACGTCTACACCGACATGCCGGTTCCGGAGGCGTTACCGGCCGACGATCACCTCGGACACCTGGTCATGGTGCCGACGCCCGGATACCGCGATCGCGGCGACTTCGATGTCGTCGACGGCCTCGTTCGCAACGGCGAGAGGCCGGCCTTCACGTTCAGCGGCGTCGCGGTCTATCGGCCTGAACTTTTCGACGGCTGCGAGGCCGGGCGATTTCCGCTCGCCCCGGTCCTGCGCGAGGCGGCGGACGACGGGCTGCTTTCGGGATCGGTCTACGACGGGCTGTGGGCGGACATCGGCACGCCCGAACGTCTGGCGTCACTGATCGTCTCGGAGTGATGCAGGTCCGCCTTCGAGTCCCAGATGTTGCAGAAAGTGAGGCAGCAGTGTCTCTGACGCGGCTTCCAGCTGTAAATCGATACCCAGTCGCCTGAGATCGGTCATCTCGAGTCCCCGGTAGCCGCAGGGATTGATACGGGAGAACGGTTCCAGGTCGGCGTCGACGTTGAGCGCCATACCGTGAAAACTGGCGCCCCGCCGGATGCGCAGCCCGACGCTCGCCACCTTGACGCCGCCTGCGTAGACGCCGGGCGCATCGGGTTTCGCAGCGAGGTCGACGCCGAATTCGGCGGCCAGGTCGACGACGCTTTGCTCGAGCGCGGTCACGAGCGTACGTACGCCGATCCCGGCGCGGCGAATGTCGATGAGCGGGTACACCATCAGGATACCGGGACCGTGATAGGTCACCTGGCCGCCGCGATCGATCTGCACGATCGGAATATCGCCCGGCGCAAGCAGGTGTTCCCCTGCGGCGTTGAGACCCAACGTGAAGACCGGCGGATGCTCGCAGAACCAGATCTCGTCGGGCGTGTTCGCATCGCGCCCGTCCGTGAAATCCTGCATCGACTTCCACAGCGGGACGTAATCCCGCCGGCCGAGAAAACGCGTCTTCACAAGGCCATCAGGACGTCCTCGTGATCGGTCACGTCCCGGTAAATCGCGTCGAGCTGCCGCTGGCTCGCCGCATTTATGGTGACCGTCACCGAAACGAATCGGCCGTTGCGGCTCGGGGAGGCCCGGACTGCGTCGTCGTCCACCGCGCCCGTGTGTTTTTCGACGAGGGCGCGCGCCGTCGACCTGAACGCCGGCGTGTCGCGCCCCATCATCTTGATCGGAAACGCGCAGGGAAATTCGAGCACGGATTCGTCACTCATCGCTATTCGAACCACAGACCGACGCCGTCGCGCAGGCGCTGCCAGAGCGATCCGGCCGGATTGTCGTCGAGGGCGCGCAGCGGCGTGCGCAGCAGCTCGTTGCCGCCGAGGCTGATCCTGAGTTCCGCGACGGGCTGTCCCGCAGCAACCGGCGCTTCGACGACGGCCGGCAGGTCGAGCGTCGATTCGAGCTTGTCGTAGCTGCCGCGCGGCACGGTGATGTGCAGGTCATCGAGAACACCGAGGCGCGACGTCTCGTTCGCGGATTTCCAGACACGCGCCGTCGCTACTTCCTCGCCGGCCTCGAACAGCAGGCGCGTCTCGAAGAACCGGAAGCCGTAATTGATGAGCGCCTGGCTGCCGTCCGCACGTGCTTTCTCGCTGGCCATGCCGAGCACGACGGAAACGAGACGCATGCCGTCACGTTCCGCCGACGCGACCAGGCAGTAGCCGGCATCGTCGGTATGGCCGGTCTTGATGCCGTCGACCGACGGGTCGCGCCACAGCAAGCTGTTTCGGTTCCTCTGCCTGATGTCGTTGAACTCGAACTCTTTCACCGCGTGCCACGCGTAGTACCCGGGGAATTCTCCGATCATGGCGCGGGCCAGCGTCGCCATGTCGCGGGCCGTGGTAACATGGCCCTCGGCCGGCAGCCCGGTCGCATTGAGGAAGTTGCTCGAGAACATCCCGAGCTGCTGCGCGTACCGGTTCATCATCTGTGCAAACACGCCTTCCGTGCCCGCGACGTGTTCGGCGAGTGCGACGCCGGCGTCGTTACCCGACTGCACGATCAGGCCCATGAGCAGGTCCTCGATCGTGACGCGCGTGCCGACCTCGACGAACATGCGGCTGCCCGGCGTGCGCCAGGCCTTCTCCGAGATCGTAACCTCGTCCGCCAGCCGGACCCGGCCCTGATCGAGTGCGGCGAAAACGACGTAGGTCGTCATGATCTTGGTCAGGCTCGCCGGCGCGAGCGGCGTGTCCGGATCCAGCGACGCCAGTTCCCTGCCCGTCGTCGCGTCGATGACGAAGTAGCTCTTTGCACCGACGATCGGCGGTGCCGGCATCGCGGATTGTGCGTAAGCGCTCGAGGCAGTAGTGAAAACGAGAGCGAGGATTGCGCAGTACAAACGGTTGGACATGAGGCCTCGTGCGAAGGTGGGGTCGTGTCGGCGCGTATTGTACGCGGCTATTCGGCAATAAGGTACGGGTCGGCGATGCCGGCGTTCTCGAGTTCCTCGACGAGCAGGTCGTATTGCACGACGTCGGCGACGGGTCCGATGCGCACGCGGTAGAGGGTCGTGCCGTTCGCCCGTTCTTCGTGAATGAAAGCGTCCGCGATGCCGGCGGCCGCCAGGACGCCGAGGCGCCGCTCGGCATTGGTGCGCTCGCCGAAGGCGCCGACCTGGACATAGATCGGGTTCGGGCCTGAAGGCCCTCCTACAGGCGATTGCGTAGGAGCGGCTTCAGCCGCGACCGTATCGGCCGCGACCGTATCGGCCGCGATCGGGTTCGGGCCTGAAGGCCCTCCTACGGTTCGTCGCGTCGCCCGGTCGCCCGGGGGCTCGTCGAAACTGATGGCCGTCACCTCGACGAGGCTCGTGCCGTCGCGGATCATGTCGAGCTTCAGCGCGGCGGCGTAGGACAGGTCGATGATCCGGTCGTGCACGAAGGGGCCGCGATCGTTGACACGCACGACGACCGACCTGTCGTTGTGCAGATTGCGTACGCGCACGTAGGTCGGCAACGGCAGAGTCCTGTGCGCCGCGGTCATCGCATACATGTCGTAAACCTCGCGGTTCGACGTCAGGTTGCCGTGGAACTTCCTGCCGTACCAGGACGCGACGCCGCGCTCCCGGTAACCGGCGCTCGACGGCATCACGGAGTAGCGTCTGCCGAGCACTTCGT
>JAKSCZ010000534.1 GCA_022360335.1 Pseudomonadota bacterium | reverse complement strand
CATCGAGTTGGGAGCTGTTCGACGCGTTTCGCGACCGGATTTCGGTATCCGAAGATTCGACGACCGGCATCATTTCGATCAGCGTCGAGTACTTTTCGCCGACGCTCGCAAGAGACTGGGCTGAAATGCTCGTGGCAGCCGTCAACGAACGCATCCGCTTACGCGATCGCGAGGAAGCGAGAAAGAGCCTGGAATACCTGAGGCGCCAGGTGGGGCAAACCAGCCTTGCGGAAATGAAAGGCGTCTTCTATCAGTTGATCGAGGAGCAGACCAAGAACCTGATGTTGACGGAGGTCAGCGACGAGTACGTGCTGAGTGTCTTGACCCAAGCGAGAGTCCCGGAGGTGAGCTCGCGGCCGAACCGGGCGCTGATTTGCATTCTCGGCACGTCGGCGGGGTTCGTGCTCGCCGTGTTTTCGATTTTCTTTTGCGCCGCCCTGGGGGTGTCCCTGCCGGGCAGCGTCGCGCACACGAAAGGCGATTAAGTGGTTTCGGAAGGTGCAGCGGGTAAGGCTTCGATCGAAGTGTTCAGCGGCGACGTAAGAAATCTGCTCGGCGAGGGGCCGACATGGGAGCCCGGCTCAGGCTCGCTTTTTTGGGTGGATATTCTGGGCAACAAGGTATTCCGGTCGGTCTCCGGAGACCCGGCTCTCCTGTCGTCCGAATCCCTGTCGAGCCCCAGTGCGGTCATTCCGGCGGCCGGAGACCGATTCGTGGTAACCGCGGGCCGGCGCTTGTACATCGCCGATCGCGGTTTCGACACTATTCGGGAGTTCTCGGAGGTCCCCGATGCCGAAGGCTCGAACCGCTGCAACGATGCCAAATGCGACCCGTACGGAAACCTCTGGGTCGGCACGATGGATACGGGCGAAAACCGTCGAAGCGGTCGCCTGTGGTGCTTCAATGGCGACGGCGATGCACGGCTGATGCTCGAGAACGTGGGTATTTCGAATACCCTGGCCTGGGACCTCGCTCGAAACAGGTTCTATTTTGCGGATTCGATGGACGGCGATATTTTCGTTTTCGATTACGAGCCTGCGGGTCCTGCGATTCGAAACAAGAGGGTGTTCTTTTCGAGAGGGGAGGCGCCCGGTGTGCCGGACGGCTCGGCCATCGACTCGCAAGGCTACCTGTGGAACGCCCGTTGGGACGGGTCGTGCGTGGTGCGCATTTCGATCGACGGCAAAGTCGATCGTCGTATCGAGCTTCCGGTTGCCCGGCCGACGTCATGTGCATTCGGGGGTTCCGACCTCAGCACGCTGTTCGTCACGTCGGCGTCGCTCGGACACGGCAGGTCCGGCAAGAAGCCCGGGCTGTCGGGCGCAGTATTCTCGGTCGTTACGGATGTCCGGGGGTCTGCGGTTCCCGAGTATCGAATGCAGCCCGACGGACACGTGCGGGATCGGGCGGGGTAAGCAATGGATGCGTCCATCGTCATTCGTACTTTCAACGAGGAAGAATACCTTCCGGAATTGCTGGAAGCCGTTCATGAACAGGAATCCGGAATCGAGTACGAAACCGTCATCGTCGACTCCGGGTCGACCGACGGAACGCTCGAAATCGCCGAAAGGTTCGGCTGCCGGGTGGTACACATTTCGAAGTCGATGTTCACGTTCGGCCGGTCGCTCAACCTCGGCTGTCACGCCGCCAACGGCGGGGTGCTGGTTTTCGTCAGCGGCCATTGCGTTCCATGCGACTCGTCGTGGCTCAGCCGGTTGATCCGGCCGATAGTCGAGGGCGAGGCGCAGTATTCGTACGGCAGACAGCTTGGCCGCGATTCGACCAAGTTCAGCGAGCACCAGGTGTTTGAAAAGTACTATCCGTTGACGAGCAAACTTCAGACGGAGAGCTTCTTCTGCAACAACGCGAACGCCGCGGTATCGCGCGACGTGTGGTCGAGGTTCCGTTTCGACGAGACGTTGACGGGGCTCGAAGACATGATGCTTGCCAGGCATGTCGTCGCGGACGGCGGCGCAGTCGCGTATGTCGCCGAGGCTCCTGTCTTTCACATACACAACGAGACCTGGCACCAGGTGCGCATTCGATACGAGCGAGAGGCGCTTGCCCTGCGAGAGATCATGCCGGAGGTTCATGTCGGCTTCCTCGATTTCATACGGTACTTCGTCAATGGGGCGATGCACGATATCGGGGTCGCGATGGAGGAAAGGAGGCTCCTGAGAACGGCGTTCGAGATCACGGCGTTTCGCTGGATGCAGTTCCTGGGAACGTACCTCGGCAATCTGGAGCATCGGCAAGTTTCGGCGCGACAGCGCGAGGAGTATTTTTACCCGCGACCTGCAAGGAGGAGATCGCATGAGCGAAACGACCGTCGCTCTTCTACCCATGAAGGCGCATAGCGAACGGGTGCCGGGAAAGAACTTCAGGAAGATCGCGGGAAAGCCGCTCGTATTCTGGGTGCTCGACACCCTGCTCGGCGTCGATTCGATATCCCGCGTCGTCATAAATACGGATGCCAGGCGGGAATTGGCTGCCGTCGGTATAGCGGATTCCGACCGGGTTCTCATTCGAGATCGCAGAGCCGACCTGTGCGGCGACCTGGTCAGCATGAACCTGATCATTGCCGATGACGTCGATTCCGTCTCTGCAGATCGCTATGTGATGACGCACACCACGAACCCGCTGCTGTCGGCCGAGACCATCGAAGATGCTCTGGATCGGTTCGACAGGAACGATTCGGCCGATTCCCTGTTCACCGTCAACAGAATCCAGACGCGGTTCTACAGGGAGGACGGTTCCGCGGTAAACCACGATCCGGGCAACCTGGTCAGGACTCAGGACCTCGAACCCTGGTTCGAAGAAAACTCTTGCCTGTACGTGTTTACGGCGTCCAGTTTTGCCGGCACGGCTGCGAGAATCGGCAGGAAACCGATGATGTACGAAACATCGCCGTTGGAGTCGCAGGACATCGACGAAGCATCTGACTGGGTTGTCGCGGAAGCGCTGCTGGAAATGCGCGGGCGCGAGTGCAGGTAGGCATGCGAGTCCTCGTCACTTGTCCGCCGATGATCGGCATGATCGACGAACTCGGATACCTGTTCGAGGATTCCGGGGTGGAAGTCCATTGCCCGGAGTTACGGCAGGTCATGTCGGAAGACGAACTCGTCGGTTTGGTCCCCGAGTTCGACGGCTGGATTATCGGCGACGATCCGGCGACTGCGCGCGTGTTCCGGGCGGGTATGTCAGGACGTCTGAGAGCCGCCGTGAAGTGGGGGATCGGGGTCGACAACGTCGATAGGGACGCCGCGCGCGAACTGGGCTTGCCTCTGGCCAACACGCCCTCGATGTTCGGTCGCGAGGTCGCCGACCTTGCGATGGCTTACGTAGCCTCTCTGGCCCGGGAAACGGTGTCCGTTCATAACGGCGTAGCGGCGGGAGAGTGGCCGTAGCCGCGGGGCATCTCACTGGCGAACCGGACCCTGGGGCTCGTCGGATTCGGTGACATCGGCCGAAACGTAGCCCGCAGGGCGTTGGCGGCGGATATGAAGATACTGGCCTACGATCCCGCGTTTCGGACGGTTGAGGGTTTGGAGTCCGTCGTTTCGTCGCGTTGGCCCGATCGGATCGAAGCATGCGATTTTCTCGTATTCACTTGTGCACTCAACGATGCAAATCGGCATATGCTGAACGACGAATCGCTGGCGATGGCGAGCGACGGGTTGCGCGTCGTGAATGTCGCGCGCGGCCCGCTCATCGAGGAATCGGCTCTGGTCCGTGCGCTGGAGTCCGGGAAGGTCCATTCGGCCGCACTGGACGTGTTCGAGATCGAACCTTTGCCCGGCGATTCGCCACTTCGCAGGTTCGGACAATGTATATTCGGCTCACACAACGGTTCAAATACGGCCGATGCGGTGGAACGCGCCAGTCGTAAAGCCGTCGATCAGCTGTTTCGGTTTCTGGGGTTGTCGTGAGTAGTCGCGCCGCTGTAATTACCGGTAGCGCCGGAGTCATAGGCCGCGCATTGTGCAGGGCGTTCGAGGCCGCCGGTTATGCGGTGGTAGGTCTGGACCGGTGTGAATCCGGCGATCGCTGTGACGGGATACGCGCCGACCTGGAGAGTTTCGTTACCGACGATGCGTATCGTCACGATCTGGTCAACCGGATACGCGAAGCCGCCAACGGAGAAATCGCAGTTCTGTGTAACAATGCAGCCGTG
>JAKSCZ010000419.1 GCA_022360335.1 Pseudomonadota bacterium | reverse complement strand
GTCGATGAAAAACCGGATGCCTGAACGTAGCGCGAGTATTTTCCGAACGGCGGGGTCCGCGCTATCCCTTCGCGAGGCTGCGTCGCAGATCGCGAACTTCGCCGGTCAGCGCGTCGATACGCTCCAGCAGCAGCGCGCGTTCGTCGTGGGCGATCTCGGCTTCGGCGCGCAGGTTCTCATCGGCCCTGGCCTGGAGCGTCTGCATCGAGTTGACGATCAGCGCGATGAACAGGTTCAGCACCGTGAACGTCGTGACGACGATGAACGGTACGAAGAACGCCCAGGCTTCGGGATACCGTTCCATGACCGGGCGCACGATCCCCATCGACCAGCTCTCCAGCGTCATGATCTGGAACAGGCTGTACATCGATGCGCCGATACTGCCGAACCACTCCGGGAAGTCGCCGCCGAACAGCTTCGTCGCCATGACGGCGGCCACGTAGAACACGAGCAGCAGCACGGCGAGGATCGATCCCATGCCGGGCAGCGCCCTGAACAGCGCCCCGACCACGGCCCGCATCTGCGGAATCACCGAGATCAGCCTGAGCACGCGCACGATGCGCAGGGCGCGCAGCACCGACAGCGGGCCTGCCGAGGGCAGCCAGGCGATCGCGACGATCGCGAAGTCGAACAGGTTCCAGCCCTGGCGGAAGAAGCCGCCGCGATACACCCACAGCTTCAGCGCGATCTCGATCGTGAAGACCCACAGCGCGGCCGTGTCGATCGCGAGCAGCAACGGACCGGCGGCCGCCATGGCGGCGGGCCAGGTCTCGAGTCCGAGCGTTACGGCATTGACGACGATGACGGCCGTGACCGTCAGATTGAACGCGCGCGACTCGACCAGCCGCCGGACCGTCGCGCCGGGCGCGACGGCGAACGACCGCGCGCCGTCGATCAAGCCCCGGCCTCACCGGCCCTCAGCGCGGACAGGTTGCGCAGGCGCCGCCGTTCGATGCGCCGCGACTTGCGCAGGCTGCGGCGCACGGCGCGTTTGGCGCGTTTCGCGCCTCTGCTGATCGCCGCGTAGAGATCCCCGTCCGACGTCTCCAGCGTAATCGGCCGCCCGCTGCGCATCCGCACGACGATGAGCACCGCCTTGTCGATGCCGCCTTTCGGACCGTTGACGTCCTTCATGGAGACGTCGACGGCCGCGACGCCGTCGTGGAACCGGGCGAGCGCGGCCTGCAGGCGTTGGTGAACGAAAGTGTCGATCGAGGTGGTCGGTTCGAAATCCTGAACTCGCGTCCTGATGTTCATGGCTGCTCTCCGGATGGGAAGGTCAGCGCTTACTCTAGCGGGATAGAATGATCGGTACAGTCGAACTATTCGAAATTTCACATCGATTTTTCAGAAGCATCCGGGTACAGCCGATCCAGCGGCACGGAGCGGCCGTCGTCCTGGACGATACGGCAATGGAAACGTTGCAGGCGGCGCGGCTCGGGCACCCCGCAGGAGTGCGCGATGATCCCGACCTCCTTGCGCATCGTCTCCGAATACTGGCGCACGCGCTCCGCCTTGTCCCCGGGCACGAGACCGCGCTGCAGTTTCCTGTCGTGCGTTGTGATGCCCGTCGGACAGGTGTTCTTGTTGCACTGCAGCGCCTGGATGCAACCCAGTGCGAACATGAACCCGCGAGCCGAGGTCACGAAGTCGGCGCCGACGCACAGAGCCCAGGCGACGTCGGCGGGATTTATGAGCTTGCCGCTCGCGACGACCTTGACGCGGTCCCGCAAACCGTGCCTGACGAGCAGGTCCACGACCAGCGGCAGCGCTTCCCGAAGCGGCAGGCCGACGTTGTCCATCAGGCTCATCGGCGCCGCACCGGTACCGCCGTCGCCGCCGTCGACCGTGATGAAGTCGGGAGCGCACTCGGCGCCGCGCCGCTCGATCTTCGCGAACAACTCGTCGAGCCAGCCCCAGGCGCCGACGACGGTCTTGAAGCCGGTCGGCAGGCCGGAGACCTCGCGGATGCGGCCGATCATGTCGAGCAGGTCGTCGGCGGAGTCGATTTCCGGATGCCGGTTGGGGCTGATGGAATCGACTCCGGCCGGGATTTGCCGGATCCCGGCGATCTCTTCGGTGACCTTCTCGCCCGGCAGGATACCGCCCTTGCCGGGCTTCGCGCCCTGGCTCAGCTTGAGCTCGATCATCCGGACGGTCGGATGGGCTGCGATCTCGCGCAGTTTGTCCTCGTCCAGCGAACCGTCCGCGGCGCGCACGCCGTATTTCGCGGTGCCGATCTGGAACACGATATCGGCGCCGCCCTCCAGGTGCCACGGCGACAGGCCGCCCTCGCCCGTGTTCATCCAGTTGCCCGCCATGCGCGAACCGTTGGAGAGCGCCAGCACGGCCGGTTTGGAAATGGCGCCGTAGCTCATCCCGGAGACGTTGAACAGGGACCCGGCCACGTAAGGCTCGCGCGCGTGCGGGCCGATCGTGATCCCGGCCGTCGGCGCGGCGTCCTCCTCGAGCGTGGGGTACGGGCAATTGACGAAGATCGGCGTACCGCAGGGCGACAGATTGAGGGTCGAGCCGAATGCGACCGTGTTGTCGACGCCCTTCGCCGCCCGGTACACCCAGGAGCGCTGCGCCCGGTTGAACGGCATCTCTTCCCGGTCCAGCGCGAAGAAGTACTGACGGAAGAACTCGCCCAGCTCTTCGAACAGGTAGCGGAAACGGCCGATCACCGGGAAGTTGCGGCGAACCGTCTGCCTCGTCTGCGTCTTGTCGATCACGTACATGACGATCACGGCCAGGACGGCGAGACCGATCGCAAACAGGAACAAGGTGGTCAGTATCTGCAGGACGGCAAGCGTGTTTTCGAACGACTCGGCCATCGACTCTCTCCCTTCGCCGGTACTTGTCGGATAAGGACCGGGCCGGCGGCGCGCTTATTACATTCGCGAACCATGCGGGCGAGAGCGAAAAAAGTGTGAGACGGCTGCCGGGTTCTGGTATTTAAGGACCCGGGATGCCGTTCGGGCATCCGGTTCACGAACGACAGGAGCGTACCGATGCGGCCCCCGTTCCGCCGCAAAACCCTGATCGAGCTGCTGCGGCTCGCGATACCGATGGTCGTGTCGCAGGGCACCTTCGCGGTCATGATCTTCACGGACCGCTATTTCATGTCGCAGATCGACCCCGTGCACATGGCGGCGGCGCTCGGCGGCGGCGTCGCGTCGTTCTTCTCGTTCTGCTTCTTCGTCGGCCTGCTGTCCTACGGCAACGCGATGGCGGCGCAATACCTCGGCGCCGGCGAACCGGAGAAATGTCCGAGAGTCGTCACCCAGGGCCTGCTCATGACGCTCATGAGCCTGCCCGTCCTGACGCTGATCACGCTCCTCGTCGCCGGCATCTTCGAGAGCATGGGACACGCCCCCGAGCAGGTGGCGCTCGAACGCAGCTACTACCTGATCCTGATGTGCGGCGTCCCGGTGACGCTCGCCAAGGTCTGCGTCTCGTCCTACTTCGCCGGCATCGGACGGACGCACGTCGTGATGATCTGCGACGTCTTCGGCCTGGTCGTCAACGTGCCCCTATGCTACGCGATGGTGTTCGGCGAATTCGGGTTCCCCGCGATGGGCATCGCCGGCGCGGGCATCTCGACGGTCGTGGCGACGATCCTCGGCTTCCTGCTGTTCGCCGCCTTCTACTTCCACCGGGAACACCGTGACGCGTTCGGCGTATTGCGCTCGTTTGCGCTCGACACGCGCATCCTGCGGCGCTTCTGGCGCCTCGGATTCCCGTCGGGGCTCGAGTTGTTCCTGAACGTCGCGGCGTTCAACCTGTTCCTGCTCATGTTCCAATCCTACGGCGTGACCGAAGGCGCGGCCGCCGCCATCGTCTTCAACTGGGACATCCTGTCCTTCATCCCGATGATCGGCCTGAACGTCGGCATCATCAGCCTCGTCGGCCGCTTCGTCGGCGCGCGCGACATGGGACGCGTCAACGAGGTCGTCGCGGCGTCTTTCGCCGTCGGACTGACGTACACGGCCGCGCTCTGCGTGATCTACTTCGTCTTCCGCTATCCGCTCGTCGAGGTCTTCGCTCCGCCGAGCGGCGACTTCTCGGCGATCCGCGAGTTGTCCGCCTTCATGATGATCGGACTGTGCACCTACGTGATCGCCGACGCCGTCATTCTCGTGTCGGGCGGCGTACTGCGCGGCGCCGGCGATACCCGCTGGCTCATGGTCGTCTCGGTCTCGCTGCACTGGGCCATGCTGGTCGCGCAGTTCTTCATCATCCGCGTATTCGCGCTCGATCCGCGGGTATCCTGGATCGCCTTCGTCGTACTCGTACTCGCGATCGCGGCCGTCTACGCAGCGCGGCTGCGTACGGACCGCTGGCGTGCCCCGGAGGTGCTGGAGCGGGTCATGGCCGAGTAGTCCGGCAAGGAATTGACCGCTCGTCGAACGGCGCCGATACTCCCAGCGTCAAGAACCCGGCTCCGGCCCCTTATGTTCCCCATCCGCGACGAAAACCCGCAATTGATGGTCCCCTACGTGACCTTCGCGATCATCGGCCTCAACGTCGCCGTGTGGGCGCTCGTCCAGGGACTCGGCAGCGATCCGACCCTGACGCGCTCGATCTGCCGGTACGGGCTCATTCCCGGGGACGTGCTCGGCAACTTCGATCTCGGGCAGCTCCTGCGGCACAGGGGATGTCCGGTCGACGGCGAGCGAAGCTGGGGCACGGTCCTCAGCTCGATGTTCATGCACGGGAGCTGGATGCACATCGTCGGCAACATGTGGTTCCTGTGGATCTTCGGCGACAACGTCGAGGATGCGATGGGCCGGGCACGCTTCGCCGTTTTCTACCTGCTGTGCGGGTTCGCCGCGGCCGGGGCGCAGATATTGGCCGACTCCGCGTCGCTGATACCGATGGTCGGCGCGTCCGGCGCCATCGGCGGC
>JAKSCZ010000566.1 GCA_022360335.1 Pseudomonadota bacterium | reverse complement strand
TTGTCGACCACGGGCCTGCCGGTTTCCAGGTCGACATGGCTCGCCCAGGTCACCGTCGTAAACGCTTCGGCCGAGATCAGCTCGCCGTCGGTACGGTCGATGACGTAGAAAAAACCGTTCTTCGGCGCCTGCATGACGACCTTGCGCCGCTCGCCGTCGATCTCGAGGTCGGCGAGGATCAGGTTTTGCGTCGATCCGAAATCCCAGTCGTCCGACGGCGTCGTCTGGTAGTGCCAGCGCAGTTTTCCGGTCTTTGCTTCGACCGCGAGTATCGACGACAGGTACAGGTTGTCGCCGAGATTCGTGGGATCGCGCAGCCAGGTCGGGTGCGGCGCGCCGTTGCTCGTGCCGACGTAGATGAGATCGAGTTCCGGGTCGTACGCCATACCGTCGTACGGGTTGCCGCCGAGCCCGATGTCCCATCGCGCATCGTCACCCCAGGTCTCGCGGGCGACGTTCAGCTCCGGGTGTTCCTCACCCAGGTCGGGGTGACCGGGCACGACGAAGAAGCGCCAGGCGAGTTCGCCCGTCTCGACGTCGTACGCGCTGAAGTAGCCGCGCGTACCCATGTCGGCGCCGCCGTTGCCGATGACCACGACATCGCCCGCGATACGCGGTGCGCCCGTCACCGTGTACGCGCGCGTACGATCGATCAGCGTATCGGCGCGCCACAGGCGCTCGCCGGTATCGATGTCGATTGCGTCCAGGTAGCCGTCGACGACGCCGACGATCAGCTTGTTGCCGGAAACCGCGACGCCCTTGTTGTTGACGTCGCAACACGCGTTGCGCGCCCAGGCGCCGTCGACGCCCGGGTCGTAGGTCCAGAGCCGTTCGCCGCTGGTCGCATCGACCGCATAGACGACGCTCCAGGGCCCCGTGAAGTACATCTTCCGATCGATGACGAGCGGCGTGCCCTGGTTGCCGCGGTGCACGCGCCCGCGAACCGTGAAGTCGCGGAACAGCCAGGCGAGTCCGAGCCGGTCGACGTTGTCCGGGCCAATGTCGCCGAGCGGGGAGTAACGCGTTTCGCCGATGCCGTTGCCTACGGCCGGCCACTCCGTATCCTCGGATACGGGCTCCGGTGAAGAACCGTCCTGGCCGCAGCCCGCGAGCAGGGTCATCCCGGAAGCTGCCGCAAGCATCCATCCCAGCGATTTCAGGCAAAAATTTCGAAAATTTGATGTCATTTTGCAGTGCCCCCGATCGGGTTCGGGCTGTCTTTCGCGGTGCCGTTGCGCTAGTCGCAGACCTGCGCCTGCGATGCCAGGAATTCCCAGGTCGCGTCGAATCCGTCGACGGCTTTCGGGTCGACCGCCTTGCCCGCGATGCTCGCGTAGATGCCCAGTGCGAGGTTGCCTTCGGGCATGAAGAACAGGACGCCGCGCGTGCGCTGGTCGTCGTCGCCGGCGACGTCGATTGCATGCACGGACGCGACGCGATGCATCCACAGGTGGCCGTGAACGCCCGCGCCCCGATCCGCGTAGGCATCGATCCAGCCGTCGTCGAGGTCTTCCTGCCGGATCGGCACGAGGCTCGGGAAGTCCATGACATGTCGACCGCCCATGGTGAAGACGAGATTGACCCTCGTGTCCTCGCCCCAGGCGTCGATCGTCACCCAGAGGTCCTCGAGGACTTCCTCGCTCGCCTCGATACCCGTGCGGCTCTCGCCCGGCAGGCCGGTCACGACATGCAGCTCGGGAATCCCGAGGGCCCGCGCCGGGATCGGCGTCGGCGCGCCGGGGCGCTCCCCATAGAATTCGGCGACGCGTTTCGCGTCGGCTTTGTTCGCGCACCGGGCGACGGGCTCGCCGACGTGCAGCTCGGCATTCGCAATACCCGCAAGGCTAGCGACGAGTATCAGTGACGATTTAGTAATAACATTTAAAAACAATGTCTTATCTCCTCTACTCGTCTATCCTGCAGGCCCCGGGCAGGGCTTCGATTGCGTCCCAGGTCCGCTCGAATCCCTCGATCACCCGGTCGGCCCGCTGCTTCCCGGGCTCCGTTGCGTACACACCGACAACGAGGTGACCGTTCTCACCGTAGAAGTTGACGGCGCGCAGGTATTCGCCGTTCCTCGCCCGCAGCCTGACGGCGTAGATCATGCTGATGAGGTCGGGGTTGATGTGCGCGTGAACACCGTCGTCGCCCTGGGCGTACATGTCGTAAAACGCTTCCGGTGCCGGCGTCCTGGTAATGGGCACTTGCGAAGGAAATGCCCAGGCGTGGAATCCGTCGACCGTCACGACGAGGGTGATCCGGTTCTCGCCCCCCCACGTGTCGATCGTCTTCCATATCTGTTCGTAGATCTCGCGCGACGCTGCGGTACCCGTCGATTCGGACGGCGGCAGGCCGCTGACGATTTTGGTCTCGACGAGAGCGAGTTCCCGGCTCGGGATCGGGGGCGGCGCGCCCGGTTGAAGCAGGCGATAGAAATCGCGAACCATCGACTTGTCGAAGGAGTCGGCGCAGAGCGCCGGGTCGTACGTCGAGCCGGCGGAATGGGCGATGCCGACGGTCAGGCCGCAGCACGTGACGAGAGTGCGAATTAGCTGCTTCATAGCGTATACGAGTCCGGTCGGGACGCCGAGCGGCGTTGGGTCATGGAGGCTCGAATATAATATTTTCGAAATTTTTATTCAAGCAGCCGGGCGCGCCCGTAGAGCGCCTCGTCACGCAGCAGGTACTCGCGGATCGCCGCGACGTCGGCCGGGCCCAGCACGTCGGCATACCCGGGCATTCCGGCCCCGGACAGCGCGCCGTCGAGGACGATGGGTTCGAGGGCGTCGTACAGCGCGGCCGGCAGGTTCCAGAGGTTCGGGTAGCCGTTGGGCGTTCCCCTGGGCGCGTGGCACCGGGCGCAATGCACAGTGAAC
>JAKSCZ010000560.1 GCA_022360335.1 Pseudomonadota bacterium | reverse complement strand
GCCGAGGGCGATGAGCAGTTGCTCGACAAGTTCCTCGAGGACGGCGAGCTGACCGAGGACGAGATACGTCGTGGTCTGCGTGCGCGCACGCTGGCTGGCGACATTGTCGTTACGATGTGCGGCTCGGCGTTCAAGAACAAGGGTGTGCAGGCGATGCTCGACGCGGTCATCGATTATATGCCGTCACCGGTCGACGTGCCCGCGATCAGGGGCCATCTCGACGACGACGCCGAAGGCGAGCGGCCCGCCGACGACGACGAACCGTTCGCCGCGCTGGCATTCAAGATCGCGACGGATCCGTTCGTCGGAAACCTGACGTTCTTTCGCGTCTATTCGGGCGTGCTCAATTCGGGCGACACGATCTACAACCCGGTCAAGGGCAAGAAGGAACGGATCGGGCGCATCCTGCAGATGCACTCGAACGATCGCAAGGAGATCAAGGAGGTCCGCGCCGGCGATATCGCCGCGGCGGTCGGTCTCAAGGACGTCACGACGGGCGACACGCTGTGTGACCTGAAACACCGGATTACGCTCGAGCGAATGGAGTTCCCGGACCCGGTGATCTCCGTCGCGGTAGAGCCCAGGACGAAAGCGGACCAGGACAAGATGGGGACGGCGCTCATGAAGCTCGCCAAGGAAGACCCGTCGTTCCGCGTCCACACGGACGAGGAGTCCAACCAGACGATCATCTCGGGGATGGGCGAGCTGCATCTCGATATCATCGTCGATCGCATGAAGCGGGAATTCAGGGTAGACGCCAACGTCGGCAGGCCGCAGGTCGCATATCGCGAGACGATACGCAAGTCGGTGGAACAGGAGCACAGGTTCGTACGCCAGTCGGGCGGGCGCGGCCAGTACGGTCATGTCTTCCTGCGTGTCGAACCACAGGAGCCGGGCTGCGGCTACGAGTTCGTCAACGAGATCGTCGGCGGGGCCGTGCCGAAGGAATACGTCCCGGCCGTCGACCGCGGCGTCCGGGACCAGATGGAAAACGGCGTCGTTGCGGGTTACCCCGTCGTCGATTGCAAGGTTACGTTGTACGACGGCTCGTATCACGACGTCGATTCGAGTGAGCTGGCTTTCAAGATCGCCGCCTCGATGGGCTTCCGGGAAGCGGCGCTGAAGGCGGACCCGGTACTGCTCGAACCGGTCATGAAGGTCGAAGTCGTGACGCCCGAAGAATACATGGGCGACGTGATGGGCGATCTGAACCGCCGCCGCGGCTTGCCGCAAGGCATGGACGACACGCCCCAGGGCAAGGTCATTCGCGCCGAAGTACCGCTGGCCGAGATGTTCGGATACGCGACGGATCTCAGGTCGATGAGCCAGGGCCGTGCCGTGTACTCGATGGAGTTCCGGAAATACGCGGAAGTGCCGCGGAACGTGGCCGAGACTGTTTTGAGGAAAGCATCGTGAACCAGCTGATCGTGAACCAATTGATCGTGAACTAATTGTAGGAGGGGCTTTAGCCCCGAATCGGGCGTGAAGGCCCTCGCACAGGAAACAAAACCCAGAGATCAGGGACATGTCAAAAGAGAAATTTGAGAGAACGAAGCCGCACGTGAACGTGGGAACGATAGGCCACGTAGACCATGGCAAGACGACGCTGACGGCTGCGTTGACGAAGGTGATGGCGGAGCGGCACGGTGGCGAGGTCAAGGGATACGACCAGATCGACAATGCGCCGGAGGAGCGTGAGCGAGGCATCACGATCGCGACGGCGCACGTGGAGTACGAGAGCGACAAGCGTCATTATGCTCACGTGGATTGTCCCGGGCACGCGGACTACGTGAAGAACATGATCACGGGTGCGGCGCAGATGGACGGAGCGATTCTGGTGGTGAGTGCGGCGGACGGACCGATGCCGCAGACCCGGGAGCACAT
>JAKSCZ010000010.1 GCA_022360335.1 Pseudomonadota bacterium | reverse complement strand
GGAACTAGCTGATCGCGAAGTTCGTCGTTGGGTGCATGCAGCGAAACCGCCAGCGAGACGTTGCAGTCGTCGCCCAGTTTTTCGATCTGCGGCACGAGTCCGGAGGTGCTGACCGTTATGCGCCGCCGCGACAATCCGAAAGCGTAGTCCGATATCAGCAGCTCGAGCGCGGACGACAGATTTCGGTAATTGGCGAGGGGTTCGCCCATGCCCATGAAAACCACGTTGGTCACGGCCGGCTCACCGTTCGGTCGCGTAGGCAATTGACGATTGGCGTGGCTTACCTGAGCGATGATTTCTTCGCAGGCCAGATTTCGATTGAACCCCTGGGCCCCGGTCGCACAAAACGCGCAATCGAGCGCGCAGCCGACCTGGGACGAAATACACAGCGTCCCGCGCCCCGGCTCCGGTATGAACACGGTCTCGATCGCCTGGCCGCAGTCCGTCGCGAACAGCCACTTCGAGGTGCCGTCTCCGGAGTCGTGCCGCGACTGTATCGTCGGCGGCACGACTTCCGCGTCACGCTTCAGCGCCTCGCGCAGCGTCTTCGACAGGTCGGTCATCGCCTCGAAGTCGGTCACGCCGCGCTGATGGATCCACTGCATGACCTGCCGCGCGCGGAACGGCTTCTCGCCGCGCCCGGCAAAATACCGCTCGAGCATGTCCCGGGACATGCCGAGCAGGTTGGTCCTTGCAGCCGGGATCGTCATGAGGCCGCTATCGCGTGCGCGGGCAGATACCGTCGTCGCCGAAGAAGAACGCGATCTCGACGGCGGCCGTCTCGGCCGCATCCGACCCGTGCACGACGTTCTCCTCGATGCTCTCGGCAAAGTCGGCGCGGAGCGTGCCGGGATCGGCGTCGGCCGGGTTCGTCGCGCCCATGATCTCGCGATTTTTCGCGATCGCCGCATCGCCCTGCAATACCTGCACGACGACGGGGCCGGAGGTCATGTAGCGAACGAGGTCGGCAAAGAAGGGACGTTCCCTGTGCACGGCGTAGAAGCCCTGCGCCTGCTCCTGCGTGAGATGCATCATGCGGGCCGCAACGATCTGAAGCCCGGCTTTCTCGAAGCGGCTGTAGATCTCTCCGATCAGGTTCTTCTGTACGCCGTCCGGCTTGATGATGGACAGCGTCTGCTCAACGGCCATGTGATTTCCTCGTGTTCCCCGACAGTGATGGTGAGCGCCCGCCGACTTGCCGGGCGCCAGAAGACGTAAACGATTAATTATACGGCGGATATTTCAGACGTTGAAGCTTTCGCCGCAGCCGCATTCGCCCTTGATGTTGGGGTTTCTGAAGCTGAAGGCCTCGTTGAGGCCGTTCTTGACGAAATCGATCTCGGTGCCGTCGATCAGCGCCAGCGCCTCCGGGTCGACGACGACCCTGACGCCCCTGTCCACGAACACGACGTCGTCGCCCGCGATTTCCTCGGCATAGTTGATGACATAGGAATAGCCGGAGCAGCCCGTCTTTTTCACGCCGAGCCTCAGGCCGAGGCCCGATTCGCGCTTTCCGAGGTAAGAGCGTACGCGGTCAGCGGCCGCATCCGTCAGCGAAATTGCCATGTAATCCATCCTCTACGACTCGGTTCCGTCGCGCAACCTTTGCCCAAGCGACCGAACCGCATCCTCGAGCGCAAGTATACGCCCGGTCTTCTCGACGGGTACAGGGAGATTCTCCATAAGGTCCCTGCCCGAGAATTCGAGGAGACCGGACACGGGCCCGCCTTCGAGGCGCGCGCAGGCGGCTTCGGCCGCGGCGATCACGTGCGGGCAGCCCCGGGCCTCGAAACGCATGGCCTCGATGCGGCCGGCGGCGGCCGCCGCCGACAGGCGCAGGCGGACGTCCTGCTCGTCGACGTCGACCGACTCGCCGTCTTCGAGCCGGCCTGCATGCACCGGCGCCGCAAACAGCCGCCGGACCCGCGGGCCGTAGGGATCGTCGGTGCTCATACGCCGGCCCCGGGCGCGAGGCCGCGCAATTTCAGAACGGCCTGCCGATAGCGATCCGCCGCGAACCTCGCTTCGCCGGCCGTCGTGGGACGCCCGAGGCTGAACCGGATCGCGCTCTGTGCGTCCGTGTCGCTGAGACCCAGCGCGCGCAGGACGGAGGACGGTTCCCGGCTCTTCGAGTTGCAGGCGCTGCCCGTTGCGACCTGCAGCGGTTCGAGCGCCAGCAACAGGCTCTCCCCTTCGACGCCCGCGGCACTGACGTTGAGGATCCCCGGGAAGCCGTCCGGATCGCCGTTTCGCCGGATGCCGCCGAGGTCGCGAATCCCGCCCCACAGGGCCTCGCGCAGTGCACGCAGATGCTCGAGGTCGTCATCGATACGGTGCGCGGCGATCTCGGCCGCCATGCCGAATCCGGCGATGAGCTCCATCGGCAGTGTGCCGGGGCGGATGCGGCGCTGCTGTCCGCCGCCGAACAGGATCGGATCGACGTGACAGCCCGGGCGATCGGCGATGTACAGCGCGCCGATGCCCTGCGGACCGTAGAATTTGTGCGCGGTGACGGACATCAGGTCGACCGGCAGCGTCGACAGGTCGACGTGCACCTTGCCCGCGGCCTGCGCGGCATCGACATGGAACAGGATGCCGCGTTCGCGGCAGATGCCGCCGAGCGCTTCGATATCCTGGATCACGCCGGTCTCGTTGTTGACCAGCATGATCGACGCAAGCTGGGTATCCTCGCGCAGCACCGCCTCGAACGCGGCCGGATCGAGAATGCCGTTCCCGTCCGGTTCGACCCAGGAAACGTCGAACCCCTCCTTCGCCAGCTGCTCGAACACGTCGGTCACGGCCTTGTGTTCCGTCTTCATCGTCACGATGTGCCTGCCCCGATGGTTGCGGTAGCGGGCGCCGCCGGCGATCGCGAGATTGTCGGACTCGGTCGCACCCGACGTCCACACGAGCGTCCGTGGACCGGCGTTGAGCAATCCCGCGAGCTGGGCGGCCGCCGTCGCGATGATCCCGTGCGTCAGGCGGCCGGCCGCGTGCGTCGAGGACGGGTTGGCGCAGGTCATCTCGCCGGCTTCCCGCATGCGGTCCCGGACGCGCGGATCGACCGGCGTCGATGCGG
Organism: Pseudomonadota bacterium; assembly: GCA_022360335.1. Classification (GTDB taxonomy): domain Bacteria; phylum Pseudomonadota; class Gammaproteobacteria; order Steroidobacterales; family Woeseiaceae; genus UBA1847. Next base: position 2,898 of record JAKSCZ010000010.1, on the reverse strand, counting down.
CGTAATCGAGGTAGACGAATGCCTCAGTCATCGTCGGCCTGTCGCTCGCGGTCCATCGCGGTCAGGATGCCGCGCAGGATGTTTATCTCGTTCTTGTCCGGACGCGCCCGGATGAACAGGCGGCGCAGGCGGCGCATCAGGTGCCGCGGATTGTCGGGGTCGAGGAAGCGGATATCGCGCAGCACCTGCTCGAGGTGGCCGTAGAAGCGTTCCATTTCCTCGCCGGTCGCGGGCGGGGCCTCGACGTCGTAAGTCGGGCCCTCGTCGAGGGTGCTCGCGACGCGGATCTCGTAGGTCAGCACCTGTACGGCCATGGCGAGATTGAGCGAGCTGAAGTCCGGGTCCGTCGGAATCGTGAGCAGGGTATGGCAGAGATCGAGATCCTCGTTCGACAGGCCCGATTTCTCCGGGCCGAAGACGCAGGCGACCTTGCCGTGCGCGCTTTCGCGGATCAGGCGCCCGGCGCAGTCGCGCGGGTTCATGCACGGCCAGGTGATCGCGCGGGTGCGGGCGCTCGCGCCCGCGACGTAGACGCAGTCGGTCAGCGCTTCGGCCAGGGTCGTCGTGACGACCGCGCGGTCGAGAACGTCGGATGCACCCGACGCCCTCGCCGTCGCGTCCTCGTGCGGGAAGACCTTCGGTCCGACGAGCCGGAGGTCGCTCAACCCCATGTTCTTCATGGCGCGCGCAACCGCCCCGATGTTGCCGGGATGGGTCGTTCCGACGAGTACGATGCGTATCGACATTGCAAAGGGACACGGCAGGGAAAGTCCGGTATTCTACCGCCCCGGCCGACCGGCCGAGTAGCCCTTTCACACCGACGGAATCGTTCGATGAACGCACTTCAGAATGTCGCCGTAATGGCGGCGCGGCACGGCGGCGACGTACTCATACGGCATCTCAACAGGCTCGGCCGCCTCAAGGTCGAGAAGAAAGGCCACAACGATTTCGTCAGTGAGGCCGACCGTGCCGCGGAAGATGCCGTGATCGAGACCGTTCACAGGCACTACCCCGATCATGCGATCCTGGCGGAGGAATCCGGCGTGCACGGTGAATCGGACACCGTCTGGATCATCGACCCGCTGGACGGGACGACCAATTTCCTGCACGGATTCCCGCAGTTCTGCGTATCGGTCGGCGTGCAGGTCCGGGGCAGGATCGAGGCCGGCGCAGTGTACGACCCGATGCGACAGGAGCTGTTCGCGGCGACCCGGGGCGGCGGCGCGACGCTGGACGGCCACAAGATCCGCGTCAGCGGGCGCGACAAGCTCGAGAATTCGCTGATCGGCACCGGCTTTCCGTTTCGACAGGCCGACCTCGACACCGCGCCGTACCTGAACATGCTCGGCAAGGTCGTGCGCAATACCTCGGGCGTGCGCCGTCCGGGCGCTGCGGCGCTCGATCTGTGCTACGTCGCCGCCGGACGCCTGGACGGCTTCTGGGAGACGGGTCTCAAGGCCTGGGACCTCGCGGCAGGCTCACTGATCATCCGCGAAGCCGGCGGCATCGTCAGCGGCCTCGACGGCAGCGAGGACTACCTCGATACGGGCCACGTCCTCTGCGGTACGCCGAGGATCTACGCCGGTCTCGCAACGCTGTGCGCACACGAGATCAGGGCGATCCTGCACGCGTAAATACGGTGTCAGTCACCTTATTTCCAGTCTAAGGGTGACTGGCACCTTTAGACTGGAAATAAGGTGACTGACACCTAATATGATTCGCGGCTAAAGCCGCTCCTACGCCTTCGTCCAATATTCTGCGAAGCGTTTCTCGGAGAAGCCGACCGCCATGAGTTGCGGCGACTCGAGGACCGGTCGCTTGAGTAACGTCGGCTGGTCGAGCATCAGTGCGAGCGCTTTTTCCTTCGTTATGCCGACGCGATCGACCTCGGGTATGCGCCGCCAGGTCAGGCTCCTGCGATTCAGCAGCTTCTCCCAGTCGATGCGGCCCGACCAGCGCTCGAGCGTCCGGATGTCGAGGCCGTCATCGCGCATATCGTGAAAGCGGAACTCGATATCGTGCTCGGAGAGGTACTTGCGCGCTCGGCGGCAGGTGTCGCAACTCTTGATGCCGTAAACGGTCAGCATGAACGGTCCCTCAGTCGAGATTTCTGAGCAGGTCGTTGAGGCCCGTTTTGGTGCGGGTCCTCGCATCCACCTGTTTTACGATGACAGCGCAGTACAACGAGTACGCGCCGTCGGCCGACGGCAGGTTGCCGGACACGACGACCGAGCCCGCCGGAATACGGCCGTAGCTGATCTCGCCCGTCTCGCGATCGTAGATACGCGTGCTCTGTCCGAGGTAGACGCCCATCGAGATCACGGAACCCGCCTCGACGATGACGCCCTCGACGACTTCCGAACGCGCGCCGATGAAACAATCGTCTTCGATGATTGTCGGGCCAGCCTGGATGGGCTCGAGAACGCCGCCGATGCCGACGCCGCCGGAGAGATGGACGTTCTTGCCGATCTGCGCGCAACTGCCGACGGTTGCCCAGGTGTCGACCATCGTACCGCTGTCGACGAAGGCGCCGATGTTGACGTAGCTCGGCATCAGTACGACATCCGGCGCAACGAACGCGCCCTTGCGAACGATCGCATCGGGTACGACGCGGACACCGTCGGCCCGGAACTGTTCCTCCGTGTAGTTCGCGTATTTCATCGCCACCTTGTCGTAGAAGCGGCTGTGACCGCTCTCGACGACTTCGTTGTCGCGCAGACCGAAGCTCAGCAGGACCGCCTTCTTGAGCCATTGATTGACCTGCCAGTACCCGTCCTTCTTTTCGGCGACGCGGGCCCGGCCCGAGTCGAGCAGGCCGATCGCCTCGTTCACCGCGGCTTCGACGGTGCTGCGGTCGTCGAAACCCCGTGCGCGGTTCTCGAACGCGCTCTCGATGAT
>JAKSCZ010000102.1 GCA_022360335.1 Pseudomonadota bacterium | reverse complement strand
GAGGGCCAGGTCCTCGCACGCCTCGACGGCGAGCGCCTGCGTCTCGAAATGCTCGCGGCCAGGGCCAACCTGCAGCAGGCGCGCGCCGAATACGAGCGCAACAGGGACCTGCACGCACGTGGCCTGATCAGCGCCTCGGCGTTCGACAACCTGCAATACGATCTCGAAGCGCTCGGGGCCGTCTACGAACTCAGGAAGCTGAACTACCGCTATTCGAGCATCCGTGCTCCGATCTCCGGCGTCGTCGCATCGCGTGAGATCAAGCCGGGCCGGACACTCGCGGTCAATGACGTCGCCTTCCGGATCACCGATACGCGCGAGCTGATCGCGCACCTGCAGATACCGCAATCGGAACTGCCCAAGTTCTCGGCGGGCCAGACGGCGACGATCGAAGTTGCGTCGATGCCGGACGTCGAGTACGACGCGACGATCGAGCGCATCAGCCCGACGATCGACACGCGCAACGGCACGTTCCGGGCCACTGCCGTCATCGACAACGATACGGGCGTCCTGGCGCCGGGGATGTTCGGCCGCTTCACGATTGCCTATGAGCGGCACGACGACGCGCTGCTGATTCCCGCTTCCGCCCTGCTCGACGAAGACGACGAGGCCACGGTTTACGTCGTTCGCGACGGCGCCGTCTCGCAGCGTCTCGTCGAGACCGGCATCGAGACCGGCGGCCGGATCGAAATCCTCGACGGACTCACCGAGGACGACGTCATCGTCGTCGTCGGCCAGTCGAGCCTGCGCGACGGCAGCAAGGTCCTCGCGAGCGACACGGTATCGGATAGCTTCACGGGCTGAACAGGAACGCGTAATCCTGGCGCCACGGCTCCGGTGCCGCGCATAGGGAGGATTCATGAAGCGACATCGTTTTGCCACGGCAGCGCTCGCCTGCGCCGTGCTGCTGGGCGCCTGCCAGCCGCAGGACGGCGAGGGCGAAAACCCGGACGAAGAGGAAGAGACCGCACCCGTACCCGTCGAGATTGCAAAGCCGGTGCGCGGCGACATCTACGCCATCTATTCGGGTACCGCCCCGATCGAGGCTTTTGCCGAAGCCGACGTCATCGCCAAGGTGGAAGGCGAGGTCCGCGAGCTCTTCGTCGAGGAAGGCGACGACGTGGAAGAAGGCCAGATCATGGCCCGTCTCGACGGCGACCGCCTGCGGCTCGAGCTCAACGAATCCCGGGCACAGCTGCACAAAATGGAGCGCGATTTCGAACGCAACCGGGAACTCCGCGGGAAAGGGCTGTTGTCCGAGGGGGATTTCGAGAAGCTGCGTTTCGATCTCGAAGCGCTGCAGGCCTCGTTCAATCTCGCGAGCCTCGAACTCGGCTACACGCAGATACGTGCACCGATCGCCGGTGTCGTCTCCGAGCGCTACATCAAGCGCGGCAACACGGTTCGCGTCGGCGATCCTGCGTTTCGCGTAACCGGTTTCGAACCGCTCGTCGCCTACCTGCACGTCCCGGAGCGCGAGTACCGGCGCATCCGGGCCGGCCAGCCGGTCGTGATCGAGATCGACGCCCTCGCCGACCAGCGGATCGTCGCGGAGGTGACCCGGGTCAGCCCGGTCGTCGACCCCGGCACCGGTACGTTCAAGATCACGGTCGAAATCCGCGACGAGCAGCGCCGGATCAAGCCCGGCATGTTCGGCCGCATGAATATCGTCTATGACCAGCACGTGAACGTGCTGCAGGTTCCCCGCAGTGCGGTTATCGACGATGCGGACACCGAATTCGTCTTCGTCGTCCGGGACGGAAAGGCCGTCAGGCAGGTCGTCGAAACCGGCTACGGCGAAAGCGGCATGATCGAGATCGTCGACGGCCTTACCGAGGCGGACGACGTCGTCGTCGTCGGCCAGATCGGACTCAAAGAGGACGCCGACGTATCCGTTATCGACGCGCCGCAAACGGCGGACGAGGCCGCAGAGGCCGTGGCGGACGGCGACGACTGATGCGGCGGCTCATCGAAATCGCGACCGAGCGGCGCGTCACGATCGTCATGTTCATGGTCGCCATCGCGCTGTTTGGCATGGTGTCTCTGTCGCGGCTGCAGCTGAACCTGTTGCCGGACATCTCCTACCCGACCCTGACCGTGCGCACGGAACTGACGGGCGCCGCGCCGGCCGAAGTAGAGAACCTCATCACGAAGCCCGTCGAAGAAGCGGTCGGCGTCGTGCGCAACGTGCGCCTCGTACGTTCGGTATCGCGCTCCGGCCAGTCCGACGTGACCATCGAGTTCCTCTGGGGGACGAACATGGACGTCGCCGGCGTCGACGTCCGCGAGAAACTCGATGTCCTTTTCCTCCCGCTCGAAGCCAGTCGTCCGCTGCTGCTGCGTTTCGACCCGTCGTCCGAGCCGATCATCCGTATCGGCCTGCTGCACGAGGCGTCCGCCCGGGGAGGATCCGAGGCCCTTCTCAAGTCGCTGCGGCGTCTGGCCGAGGACCGCATCAAGACCGATCTCGAGGCGCAGGAAGGCACCGCGGCCGTCAAGGTCAGCGGCGGCCTCGAGGACGAGATCCGGATTCGGGTCGACCAGCAGAAGCTCTCGCAGCTCGGCATCAGTATCGAGCAGATCGCAACACGTATCCGGGCCGAAAACGTCAACCTGTCGGGCGGCCGGCTCGAGGAAGGCAACCAGCGCTTCCTCGTACGCACGCTGAACGAATTCCAGACCGTCGACGAATTCCGCAACGCCATCGTGGCGAATGTCGCCGACAGACCCATCTACCTGCGCGACGTCGCAACCGTGGAGCGCGGCTACAAGGATCGCGAGGCGATCACGCGCGTACGCGGGCGCGAGTCGGTCGAACTGGCGGTCTACAAAGAAGGCGACGCGAACACGGTGCGGGTCGCCGAACGTATCGAGCGGCGACTCGAGGCGCTGCGCGAGACGCTTCCCGACGACATCGAACTCGTCAAAATCTACGACCAGTCCACATTCATCTCGTCGGCGGTCAGTGACGTGCGCACGGCGGCGATCCTCGGCGGTCTGATCGCGGTCTTCGTCCTGTACGGTTTCCTGCGCGACGCGCGCGCGACGACGATCGTCGGCATAGCGATTCCCGTT
>JAKSCZ010000506.1 GCA_022360335.1 Pseudomonadota bacterium | reverse complement strand
GGTGGTAATCGTATCACCCGGCAGCACCGGCGCGGAGAAACGCGCGTCGAATTCCTCGATCAACGTGTGGTCGTAGTCGCAGATCGTCTGCAGGACGGCCTTGCAGGCGACGCCCAGTGTGCACAGGCCGTGCAGAATCGGTCGATCGAACCCGACGGCCCGTGCCCGCGCCGGGTCCGCGTGCAGCGGATTGCGGTCCCCGGTCAGCCGGTACAGCAGCGCCTGGTCCGCGCGCGTCTCGATCGCACAGGACAGGTCCGGCTCGCGACGCGGCGTGCGGTGTGGAGGAATGCCTTTGCCTTTCGGCCCGCCGAAACCGCCGTCACCGCGCGCGACGATCGAGCATCCGAGCGTAAACAATGCGGTACCGTCGCTCGCCAGACGCCCTTCGGCTTCGAGCAGGATGAGTGCGCCGCGGCTGGGACCGCGATCGAAAGCATCGACGACGCGCTTGTTGACGAGGAGGTCCGCGGCCGGCGGCAGCGGCCGGTGCAGCTTCAGGCGCTGCTCGCCGTGGAGTATCTGGTTGTAGTCCCAGCCGAGTCCGACGGGGAACATCTCGGGGACGAGCACGGTCGCCATCGTCGGCACCGTCCTGAGCGGCTCGCCCTGTTCGTAGACGAAGCCGAGTTCGCGTGCGTCGAGCGGATCGCGGCCCATGCCGACGCTCAGGGCGTAGAGTATCGAATCGGCGTCGGTATAGCTGAAAGGCAGGTCGTTCTCGACCGTCGACATGAGTTTGTCGTAATCAAGTGCCATGGGTCATCCGTGTCGCGAGGCGCATCGCCCGCCCAAGTGTACCGTTACATCCGGAAAATGCCGAACGGCGATTCCCCGGGTTGCGGATAGTTCATGGCGGCCGACAGCCCGTGCGCGAGGACCGTACGCGTTTCGAGCGGATCGATGACGCCGTCGTCCCAGAGGCGTCCGCTGGCGTAGAACGGGTGACCCTGGGTCTCGTATTGGGCCCGAATCCTGTCCTCGAAGTCCGCCTTGTCCCGGGCGGGCCACTCTTCGCCGCGCGCATTGAGCCCCTCTTCCCTGACCGTAGACAACACGAGCGCAGCCTGGTCGCCGCCCATGACGGAAATTCGCGCGTTCGGCCACATCCACATCATGCGCGGACCGTAGGCGCGACCGCACATCGCGTAGTTGCCGGCGCCGAACGAACCGCCGACGACGACCGTGAACTTCGGCACGTTCGCGGTTGCCACGGCATTGACCATCTTGGCGCCGTCCTTGGCGATCCCGGCGTGCTCGACGCGCTTCCCGACCATGAATCCCGTGATGTTCTGCAGGAACACGAGAGGGATGCGGCGCCGGTTGCACAGCTGCACGAAATGCGCGCCTTTCTGCGCGGATTCGGGGAACAGGATGCCGTTGTTGGCGACGATGCCGACCGGATAGCCGTCGATGTGCGCGAATCCGCAGACGAGCGTCGCGCCGTACAGCTTTTTGAACTCGTGGAAAGCCGAGCCGTCGACGACGCGCGCAATCACCTCGCGGATATCGTAGGGAAACCGGAATTCGCGCGAGACGATGCCGTAGATGTCTTCGGCCGGATGCGCCGGATCGGCGGGTTCGCGGCGCACGACGCTCGGCGCGCGCGGGAAATTGAGGTTCGCGACGATGTCGCGGGTGATCTGGAGTGCGTGTTCGTCGTCATCGGCGAGATGATCCGTGACGCCCGAGATCCTCGAGTGCACGCTGCCGCCGCCGAGCGTTTCCGCGTCGACGACCTCCCCCGTCGCCGCTTTCACGAGCGGCGGACCGCCGAGGAATATCGTCCCCTGATTGCGCACGATGACCGTCTCGTCGCACATGGCCGGGACATAGGCGCCGCCCGCCGTACACGAACCCATGACGACCGCGACCTGCGGAATGCCCTTGGCCGACAGCCTCGCCTGGTTATAGAAGATGCGGCCGAAGTGATCGCGGTCCGGGAACACCTCGTCCTGGCGCGGCAGGAAAGCGCCGCCCGAATCGACGAGGTAGACGCACGGCAGGTGATTCTCTTCGGCGATCTCCTGGGCGCGCAGGTGCTTCTTGACCGTGAGCGGATAGTAGGTCCCGCCTTTCACGGTCGCGTCGTTGGCCACGATCATGCATTCGAGCCCGTGGATGCGGCCGATTCCGGTCACGATCCCGGCGCTCGGCACGTCGTCCGGGTAGACCTGCCACGCGGCCTGGCGCCCGATCTCGAGAAAATGCGCGCCCTCGTCGAGCAAGCGTGCAACGCGATCGCGGGCGAGCAATTTGCCGCGCCCCAGGTGCTTCTCGCGCGAGCGCTCCGGCCCGCCCTGCATCACGTAGTTGTCGACGTCGCGCAGATCGTCGGCCAGCGCTTCGTGCGCTTCCCGGTTCTTCTTGAAATCGTCCGACGAACGATCGACCTTTGTCTCGATTAACGGCATCAATTCACCGACTGGCGTTGTACAGTTCGCGGCCGATCAACATGCGACGAATCTCGCTCGTTCCCGCGCCGATTTCGTAGAGCTTGGCGTCACGCCACAGCCGGCCGGCCGGGAATTCGTTGATGTAACCGTTGCCGCCCAGCGACTGGATCGCCTCGCCGGCCATCCAGGTCGCTTTCTCGGCAGCTACGAGAATACATCCCGCGGCGTCGAAGCGGGTAGTCAATCCGGCGTCGCAGGCACGCGCTACCGCGTATACGTACGCGCGGGACGAGTTCATCGTCGTGTACATGTCCGCGACCTTGCCCTGCATGAGCTGGAACTCGCCGATCGGCGTGCCGAACTGTGTGCGCTCGTGCACGTACGGCATCACGAGGTCCAGACACGCGGCCATGATCCCCAGAGACCCGCCCGACAGGACGACGCGCTCGTAGTCGAGCCCACTCATCAGGATCGCGGCACCCTTGCCCTCCTCGGCCAGGCGGTTCTCGGCCGGTATCCGGCAGTCCTCGAACAGAACCTCGCTCGTGTCGGAACCGCGCATGCCGAGCTTGTCGAGTTTCTGCGGCGTCGACAGGCCGGGCGTGCCGCGTTCAACGATGAAGGCGCTGACGCCCTTCGACCCGGCCTCCGGGTCCGTCTTTGCGTACACGACGATGACGTCGGCGCCGGGCGCATTCGTAATCCACATCTTGGAGCCGTTGAGCACGTATTCGCCGCCGTCGCGCACGGCCGTCGCCCGCATGCCCATGACGTCCGAACCGGCTCCGGGCTCGCTCATCGCGAGCGCGCCGAGAAACTCGCCGGAGACCAGCCTCGGCAGGAACTTCTCCTTCTGTTCGGCGCTGGCCCAACGGCGTATCTGGTTCACGCATAAATTGGAGTGCGCGCCGTACGACAGGCCGACCGAGCCGGACGCCCGGCTGATCTCTTCCATCGCGATCACGTGCGCCAGGTAGCCGAGTTCGGAACCGCCGTATCCCGACTCGACCGTGATGCCGAGCAGGCCGAGCTCGCCGAGTTCCGGCCAGAGGTCGCGGGGGAACTCGTTGCTCGCGTCTATCTCCGCGGCGCGCGGCGCGATCCGGCCGGAGGCGAAAGCGCGCACCGACTCACGCAGCAGATCGAGATCTTCGCCGAGGCCAAAATCGAATTCAAACATAGACTTACCGCCATTCGCTCGTGTTCGTCACAGCGACCTTCATTGTCCGGGCGAGGCATGACGGGCTGAATACCATGTCGTCGGTAGGCGGCGCTTGATGAATACGGGCCCCGGGCACACAATAAGGCCCCGGGCGGGCGATTAGCTCAGTTGGGAGAGCGCCGCATTCACATTGCGGAGGTCACTGGTTCGAGACCGGTATCGCCCACCATTTTTCTGCGTATGGGGCCGTAGCTCAGCTGGGAGAGCGTCGCGTTCGCAATGCGAAGGTCGGGAGTTCGATCCTCCTCGGCTCCACCAATACCTCCGCTCGCCCGTGCGCCGGCGCGGCGGGTGACACCGATCCGGGCTGCGCGGGCAATCAGCCCGACAAATCCTCGATGAACTTCGAGAACAGCTCGAACTGCGAGGTGATCCCGAGCTTCGTAAACAGGTTGCGTTTATGGACCATGACCGTGCCCGGTGCGATGTCGAGCCGGCGCGCGGCCGACTTGGTCGAGTGCCCGCGCAGCAACAGCTTGGTGATCTCGCGCTCACGCTTCGTCAACAGGTTGCGCCCGAAGTTCTCGAAGCATTCGGTCAGGCGCCCGTGAATCGCCCGGTCGGGTGTATCGCGTTCGGTCGCCTGCTGCCATTTGTTCCAGATGCGGCGCATCGCGGCCCGAATCACGGGCTCGATCATCCGGAGGCGCGCAAGTTCGGCTTTGGCGAATCGCTTCTCCCGCCGTCCGACGACGAGTACCAGCGCGCTGCCTTTGTCGACGTCGACGAGGAAGTCCATCTCGTCCTTGAGGTGCGTGCGCTCGCAATACTGGTGGTAATACTCGCTCGAGTGGAAACGATCGGGCGTCGCATCCCGAAAGCGGCACATCGTCGGCTTGTCCTTGCTCAGCGCCAGTTCGTACAGCGGGTCCAGCAGGTACGGACCGGCGAGGTAGCGGTCCACATAGTGTTTCGCCCCCCCGGGCTCGAGCGTGTGGTGCAACACCTCCGGGGCCGCGTCGTCGTGAAACGCGAGCAGGCAGGTTCCGTTGTGCACGACCGCCAGGCCGATGGCTTCGATCAGCGAATCGGCCATGCGCTCTCCGCCGTCCGCTGCCAGGAGCGCTCCGACGGCTGCGTGCCACTCGGGCGTTTCGAACCGGGACCTCACCGCAAGAGCCCGTGCAGCGCCGCCGCACCGTCACAGCGCCGGCCGATGGGGCCTTTCACAATGCTCTTTGTTAGCATACGCAGCAACGCCACCCAGCACGGAGAGAGTATCGATGAAGCTCGTCACCGCCATTGTAAAACCCTTTCGCCTCGACGACGTGCGCAATGCGCTCAGCGAGGTCGGGATTCAGGGGATGACCGTCAGCGAGGTGAAAGGCTTCGGGCGGCAGCGCGGCCATACGGAGCTCTACCGTGGTGCGGAGTATGTCGTTGATTTTCTTCCCAAAGCGAAGGTCGAGGTCGCCGTTTCCGACGACCTCGTCGAACGCGTCGTCGAAACCATCGTCGATGCCGCCAAGACCGGCAAGGTGGGCGACGGCAAGATCTTCGTGACGTCGCTCGAGCAGGTCTGGCGCATCCGTACCGGCGAGACGGGCGACAGCGCATTGTGAACCGGCCGCCTGCCGCCGGGCGTTGAGTGCCGCCCTCCCCGGCGAAAGAACAGAGCGAGCGCGGCCGCCGGGTATATATCGCTCATTCCCCGGTCTCGACCATGCAGAACGCATTCAGCTTGTTGCCGTCGAGATCGCGAAAGTAGCCGGCGTAAAACGGCCCCGTACGCGGTCCCGGATCGCCTTCGTTGGCGCCGCCGAGTTCGAGAGCTTTTGCGTGCAGCGCATCGACCTTATCGGGCGTATCGACGGTGAGAGCCACCATCGTGCCGTTGCCGACGCTCGCCTCGTTGCCGTCGAAGGGCCTGGTCACCGACAGCGCCGGTGCGTCCCGGCCGGTCGCCCAGGCGACGAACGTGTCTTCTTCCATGAATCGTCCGGCGCCGATGATCGCGAGCAGTTCGTCATAGAACTTCGCCGCCCGCGGCAGGTCGTTCGTACCCAAGGTAACGTAGCCGATCATATTCCCCTCCTCGTTATTCGTCGCAGAGTGCTGCGTGCCAGGCGGCCAGCTTACCGGAGAACGGCATCGACGCGTAGGCCGGGCTCGTCGACGGCAGGCCGGCACGCGGTATGCCCGGCGCAACGCCGTCGCCGTCGACGAATTTTGCGAAGAGCTGCTCGGCCTTCTTGCCGTTGAACGCGATCAGGTCGATGCTCGCATGACCGCCGAAGAAACTTTCGAAATCGTTGGCCGTCGCGCTGTCCAGACGGATGTCCGCGTCCATGCTGCCCGGGCGAATCGAGCTGCGCAGGACGTCCCATACGGCAATGCCGTTCTCGACGAGTCCTGCACAACGCGCCTCGTAATCTCCGTCGACCCCGAACAATGCGCGCATGATGCGCCAGAATACGTTCTGCGGATGAGCGTAGTACTCCCGCTCGTCGATGGAACGTTGTCCGGGCAGACTGCCCAGCACCAGCACGCGCGCATCCGCGCGCGCAATCGGCGGGAATCCTTCAGACCTCGCCATGCAGGCAGGCCAGGCGTCGGCGCCTGACGGGATCGTTCGGATCGATCATTCGAGCTTCAGTAGCCTCTCGCCGGATCTACGACATTCAGCAGCGCGTCACCCGCCAGGTAGCGCCGAACGTTCTCGAGCACCAGGAGACGATGACGAACCCGATCGCCGCCTTGCGCCGAGATGTGCGGCGTAACGATAAGGTTCGGCTCTCGCCACAGATCATGGTCGGGCGGCAACGGCTCCGGGTCGGTCACGTCGAGGCCGGCGCCGGCCAGCGTGCCGTCTCGCAATGCATCCAGCAAAGCGTCGGTGTCAACCGTCGCGCCACGTCCGACGTTGACGAAGTACGGCTTGCGCGACAATCCCGAGAAGAACTCGGTGCCGAGCAGGCGATATGTGGTCTCGGTGAGCGGTAGAGCATTGACGATGACGTCGGCGTCTCTCGCCAGGTCGTTCATTTCATCGGACAGGCCGACATAGTCGACGAACCCGGGGCCGCTGCGCGAGCTGTTGCGCGTCGCCGTGACGCGCATGTCCAGTGCCGCTGCGCGCCGGGCAATCTCGGTGCCGATGCCGCCGAGGCCGAGGACCAGCATCGTCTTGCCCGCAAGCGTCGTCATATCGTTCGTGTATCGCCGCCCGCGCTTCCACTCGCCTTCGTCCATACCGTTCGTGAACTCGGGCAGATTGCGCGTCAGCGCCAGCAGCAGGGCAATCGTGTGCTCGGCGATGACCGGCGAGGACATCTTCTGCATGTTCGTCAGGACGACGTCCGCATGCTTCGTCCGTTCGACAGCCAGGCAGCCTTCCGCACCGGCCGAGTAGATCTGGACCCACGTGACGTGGGGCGCGTCGGCAAGGAGACCGGCGCTGCAGTACCCGATGACCGCTCCGGCTTTTCCCGCATGCGCTCTCGCGTCATCGACCGACTCCGCTATAACGATATCCGCTGCCCCGAACCGCGCTTCGAACAGTGTCGCGTCGAAGCCGATATCCCGAATCACGATCCTGCGCGACGGGTCCCACCCTTCGATGTTCCGCATGGCGACGGGGCCTTCCCGCAGACCGGCCTGGTCGATCAGTTCGCCGGCGGCGTCCTGGGCCGAGCCAACGAGCGGTCGGGCCGCAAGGACGGCGAACAAGAGCACCAGGAATCGCATCGATGTCATCATGGTCCCGCCATGATAGCAGCCGCCAATACGGTGTCAGTCACCTTATTTCGAGTCTAAAGGTGCCAGTCACCTTAGACTCGAAATAAGGTGACTGACACCGTATTATGCCGGGAAGAAGTCGATCGGCTTGGTCGTCGTGATGGCCTCGACGTCTTTCGCCTCGAAGCGGAACAGCTTGATGCGTTGCACGAGCCTGCGTTCGAGTTCGGCGTTGTTCAGTTCGCTGGAAACGATTT
>JAKSCZ010000054.1 GCA_022360335.1 Pseudomonadota bacterium | reverse complement strand
CGTCCGCATTGCTGGCGTATCTCGGCGACCCGCTCGCCGATCGCCTGCAGAAACTCAGGATGCCGCGCACGCTGGCGGTCGCCGCCGTGTTCGTTCTGACGTTCCTCGTGCTCGCTTTGCTCATCCTGCTGGTCGGGCCCCTGGTCGGCAAACAGGTCGGTGCGCTGTTCGATGCGCTGCCCGAGATCGCGCGCCGGGCCGAGCAGGTCTGGTTGCCGACGTTTCTCGGTTGGTTGAACATCGAACCGGGCGACGAGCTCGGCATTGCGCCGTTTCTCGCACGCTACGGCGAGATGTTCGGCAGCTGGAGCGGCAAGGTCCTGCTGTCGGTCGGCAAGTCGGGCGGCGCGCTGGCGGCGGCCGTGCTGAGTCTGTTCCTGATCCCGATCATTACGTTCTACATGCTGCGTGACTGGGACACGATCGTGGTGCATCTGGGGGCGCTCGTCCCCGAAAGCCAGCGCGAGACGGTCTTCAGGCTGGCGCGCGAGTCCGACGAGATGCTCGGCGCTTTCCTTCGCGGCCAGATCCTCGTCATGCTGGCGCTCGCGCTGATCTACTCCGTCGGCCTGAGTCTCGTCGGCGTCGAATTCGCGATCGCCATCGGCGTCGTATCGGGTCTCGTCAGCTTCGTGCCCTATCTCGGTTTCGTGTTCGGCATCGGCCTGGCGGGCCTGACCGTCGCGATGTCGCCCGAGCCGCTGTGGCCGCTCGTCGGCGTCGTCGCGACGTTTACGGCGGCGCAGGTCATCGAGGGGTCGATCCTGACACCCAAACTCGTCGGCGATCGCATCGGGCTGCACCCCGTCATCGTGATCTTCGCCGTCGCGGCCGGCGGGCAGCTGTTCGGCTTCTTCGGCATCCTGCTGGCGCTGCCCGCCGCGGCGGTGCTGTCCGTGCTGGTGCGCTTCGCTTTCGACCGTTATCTCAAGGAACACCCGGAAGCGCTGGTCGACGTCGAGCCCGAATGAGCCAGCTGGTTCTCCCTCTCAGGCTGGCCGATCATGCCGTGTTCGCGAGCTTCCTCGACCGGGGGAACGAGACGCTCGTCGCTACGCTCGCAGGACTGGCCGGAGGACGGCGAGGGCAGGGGTGCTGGCTGTGGGGTGCGAGCGCAACGGGCAGGACCCATCTTCTGCAGGCGGTTTGCGGGGAAGCCGGCGATCGATCGGTCTACCTGCCGGTCGATGCGCTCGCGGACGCCGGCCCGGGCATTCTCGACGGCCTGGCGAGCCGCGAACTCGTCTGTATCGACGACGTCGACCGCGTGGCGGGCGATGCCGGCTGGGAATTCGCGCTCTTCAATCTGTGCAACGAGCTGATCGACAGCGGCGGGCGACTCGTCGTCTCCGCCGGCGCCGCGCCGCGCGAGGCCGGCTTCCGGCTCGCCGATCTCGAGAGCCGTATGTCGCGTCTCCCGGTCTTCCAGGTGCGTCCTCTGGACGAGCGGCAACGCGCGGCGGCGCTGCAGCTGCGCGCCCGGCATCGCGGCCTCGAATTGCCCGACGAGACGGCCGCGTACCTGCTCAGGCACAGCCGCCGCGACATGGCGAGTCTCTACGAGCTGCTCGACGAACTCGATCTGGAAGCCCTGCGCGCGCAGAGGCGGCTCACGATCCCGTTCGTGCGCGACGTCATCGCACGACGAGGCAAGGCGTAGTCCGTCCCTGTTATTTCCCCGCCGTATTCGCCTCGTTCGCCAGGCGTCGCGCGATGCCGGCGATGCGCGCACCGTGCGCCCGGGCGAGTTCCTTTTCGTCGTCGGAGAGCCTGTCGGCGGCACGGCTCCACGTGACGTGGGTCGGGCCGTAGGGCGTGCCGCCCGTCGTGGTTCTCGACAGCGCTCCTTCCGTGTACGGCAGGCCGACGAAGATCATGCCGTGATGGATCAGCGGGATCGCCATGCTCAGCAGCGTGGATTCCTGGCCGCCGTGCAGCGAGCCCGTGGAAGCGAACGTACCGAACGGCTTTCCCGCGAGTACGCCGCGCAGCCACTCACCGAGCGTGCTGTCGAGGAAGTGTTTCAACGGGGCCGCCATGTTGCCGAAATTGCTCGGGCTGCCGATGATCAGGCCGGCACATTCGTCGAGGTCGGCATGACTCGCGAACGGCGGGCCCGCGTCGGGCACGGGGTCCTCGACGGCTTCGGTTTCGAACGAGACGGCGGGAACGGTGCGCAGTCGCGCCGACGTCCCGCCGACGGATTCGATGCCCTTGCAGACTTCACGCGCGAGGGCTGCGGTCGCGCCGTTGCGCGAGTAGTAGAGAACGAGGACTTCGGACATCAGGGCAGCAGGCGGTTGACGTTTTCCGGCGGGCGTCCGACGACGGCGCTGCCGCCGTCCGTGTCGACGACGATCGGCCGTTCGATCACGATCGGGTGCGCCTCGAGCCAGCCCGCGAGGGCGTCGTCGTCGCCGAGATCCGGCAAAGCCTGCGCTTCCCGGAACTCGCTCTCGCCCTTGCGTAGCAAGTCCGAAACGGCCACGCCGAGCTTGCCGGCGACGTCGAGGATCTCGGCAGCGGACGGTGTGTCCTCGAGGTACAGGACGATCTCGTGCTCGACGCCGGCTTCGCGGATCAATTCCAGCGTTTTGCGGGACTTGGAACAACGGGGATTGTGATAGATCTTGAGGGCCATGCGGGCGCTCCGCGGCGACGGTCTGAATTCGGAAGACGCGCACTCTAGCAGGACCGCGGCGATTCGTCAGCGCCTGCGGCGCGCTTGACGCCACGGCGTGCCAGTTGCTAATTTGTCCTGCCCGAAGCACCTGAAACAAGAATAACAAGAATCGTGCAACTCTCCGGAATTCAACCGTTTCTCAAAGGACTCGCCCTGAGCCTGCTGTTGTCGGCGGCGGCCTGCGAGACGAATCCTCCCGTGCAGGAGATGAGCGATGCGCGGCAGGCGCTCGCCGTTGCGAAAGAGGCCGGCGCACCGGAGCGGGCTGCGTTTCACTTCAAGGCGGCGCAGGACCACCTGGAGAGCGCCGCGCGTGCACTCACGCTGCGGGATTACACGGAAGCGCGGCGGGACGCCAGGCAGGCCAAGATGAAGGCGCTCGATGCGTTGAAGGCGGCCGGGTCGGCGGACGGCACCGATTGAACGGGAGATGGCTGCGAGCGCGCGCCTGTTCACGGTATCCGGCCGCGTGCAGGGCGTGTGGTTTCG
>JAKSCZ010000649.1 GCA_022360335.1 Pseudomonadota bacterium | reverse complement strand
TCAGGGTCAGTCATCAGCGTTCCTCCTCCAGTGCTTTCTTCAGCGCGCTCACCGCCGTCCGTTGTGCGGTTGAGTATTTGTCGATCCAGCGCTCCGCGACCGCCTGGATCGGAATCGGGTTCAGGTAATGGTGTTTCTCCCTGCCTTCGAAGACCGTGACGACGAGGCCCGCCGCTTCGAGGATCGCCAGGTGTTTGGACAGGCCCTGCCGGGACATATCGACGCCCCGGCAAAGTGCCTGCAGCGTCTGGCCGTCCTGCCTGTACAAACGGTCGAGTATCAGCCGCCGGTGCCGGTCCGCGAGCGCTTTGAACACCGCATCCACGGCCGGAATAATATGCAACTAAAAAGTTGCATGTCAAGTCTCCGGTAAAATCCGTCGGCTCAGGGCGGCGCTTCGGGGGTCAGGCCGTAGGAGTTTTCCTGCGCGTTGCACCGCTCGATCAGGTCCCGGCGCACGCGTGCGGGACGGGAAATCTTCCCGAAGAAGGCGTTCAGGTACTGCCGCAGCGAACGTCGCGACCGAACCGACAGGAATCCGGCCTCGCCGACGACACGCTCCATGTCGCCGCGACGCGACAGGAACAACGCCAGCGTGTCGGGGAGGATGTCGTTGTTGGCGCAGACGCCCTTGTAGTAGCGCAGCGTTACGGTCCGGATCGGATAGCGGGGGTTCGGCTGCGCGTAGGGCGCGTTGACCATGCCCGAGAAGTCGTAGTCGAACGGCAGGGGCAGGTACGGCGGCTCGCCGGTCGAAGACAGCATATCCATGTTGTGGCAGCAGTCCTTGTCCGGCTCCGGGTTGACGAACGAATACTCGGTGTTGCCTATCATGTATTCGAACACGTGTATCAGGTTCTGCCGCCGGCGATCGAGCTGTTCCGGCGCCACGCGCTCCACCTTGACGGCTTGCAGGCCGTTACGCTTCGCGACGGCTTCGTCGTCTTCTATGACGAAAGCCAGCCGGTTCAGCTCTTCGCCGCTTTCGGTGTCCACGTAGGTGACGTCGAACAGACGCACGGCGTAGCTGACGCTCGTCAGCTCCTGCAACAGACGATAGACGATGTACTCGCGAGCGACGAGCTGCTCGAATCGTCTATCGTTCGTACGGCAATGCGTGACCAGCTTCAGCTTGTCCTGGCCTTCGAACAGGCTTGCCGCTACCTTTCGCGTTTTGAAGTTCAGCCGGATCGGGGCGAAATCGCAGTGTTCCTCGTCGCGGCGGTAATTGCCCCGGGTACGCAGCCTGACGGCCAGTTCCTTGCGGGTTCCGTCGGCTTTTTTGTAGGCAAACGTGCCGTCCAGGTAGTCCTCGTCCGGGCGGACGTCCATGAGCGTCGTCAGGGGCGCTCGTATCGTGGCCTCGAGAACGGCATGATCGGCGAACAGCGGCGCGAGGCCCTCACGAACGGCACTGTCGGCGTGTGCGAATGCCGGCCCGGCCATGACGGCCAGGATGGCGGTGGACAGCCTGAGAGCGGACGATTCCACGAGAGAACGAGCCGAAAAAGGCCCTGAAACGCCGGGGCCCGACAATCGGCCCTGCTTAGTCGGGGTGCACGACACCCGGCGGGTCGACGTGAGGCAAGTGATGCTCCGCCTCTTCCACTAGCTGTTCCGCGTTGCGAATCCAGTTGCAGTATTCGCTGGTCGATGTCGTCTCGTCGTGCCGCAGATGTTTGTGCAGCGATTCGACGAATCGTATTCCCTCACGTAACGAAGCGCTCAGAACCGCTTCCGGGGCTTCACTGAGCTTCTGGAAGTCCTCGATGCAGTGATCCCAGCCGCAGTCTCCCGATCCGTCGCAATGATGGCAGCGTTCGCCGGTCGCCTCGAACATGTTCCTGTGCTTGTAATTGCCCTCGGCGATCAGTTCTTCGAGCATCTTGCGCGGATACAGCAGCGCTTCTATGAGTTGTTGTCGCATTGGCGTTCTCCTCTCAAAGCCGTTTCATACTAGGCGGATCGGCGGGCGACCACAACCGGACACAGAGTCTTACTCCGGCGCAGAAGCGGTCTCACGACGACGGCGTCGTGAAGACGGCGGCGAGACCGCCGCCGCCGGTCCGGAAATTGGTCGTCTGCCCGCGGTACATGCGGGCGCCGAGCAGCTGGATCCGGCCCCGGTAGACGTAGCACCTGACGTCCACTTTCATCGACCGGCGTGCGCCGCCTTCGATCAGCAGCCGTTCGCCCGGCGGCACGAATTCCTGGGCCACGTAGTCCGCCTCGAGGATCGATGCCCAGGTTTTCCTCGTCAGCTTTGCGCCCCTGTACGTACCGCGGCTGCCGAATCCTGCGGAGGGCTTGAAGTAGAGTTGCCTGCGGCGCGCCCAGAGATCGTCCGCGCTGCCGCTGTGGACGCACTCGGTGCGCGGCACGGCCGCCGCCAGCGTCCGGATCGCATCCTGCGGGGCCCCGAACCCGTGCAGCGCGTCCGCATCGCACAGCAGGGCGAGATTGCGTTTGTTTGCATACAGGGCGTGCGCTTGCGGACCCGGTGTGAATACCGCAGCGCCGTTTCGACAGGCGGCGGCCAGCGTGTCGTTCGCCGGTGCCTGCAGATAAAAGTCGGTCAGGCGGTTGTAGACGAGGTCGACGACACGGCCGCCGGCCAGCAATGCGCCGTTGGCGAGCCTGAAATCGCCGGGCGGGGCGATCAGCGCGTCGATATCGTGCGCCGCGAACAAATCGCGGAACAGCTCGAATTCCGGGCCGAGGTACTGAGCCTCCGGGTCCTCGTCGACGATCGCAACGCGTCGCAGCTCACGGCCCGGTCGCACCGCGTCGAACTCCCGGCGGAACATCCGGACGAAGGTCTCCTCGAGATCGCCCGGATCCACGGCTCCGGCGGCGAATTGCCGTACTTCGCGGCAGCATGCCTGCTGTGCGCCGGCGACGTGCATGACCAGCAGTGCGCCGCCCGCATTCGTGTTGACTTCGATCAGGCGCGGGCCGTCGTTGGTCAGGTGAAAGTCGTAGCCGAAAAAGACGCCGTGCGGGCCCGTCGCCGTGCGCGCGATGTCGGGCGCCCGGGCCAGAACCGTGTCACGGAACGCGGGGAGGGCGACGACCCGTTCGATCGCGTCGACGACATCCTGCATGCCTGCGATGTGTTCGCGTGCAATGAAGACCGGCTCGTCGGCCAGCAGGTTGGCATGGGTATCGCGTAAGCGCAGGTAGGCGCCGGGCGCCCCGAGCCGCGCATCGAGCGACCGCTGCAAGGCGCCCCGATCGACGTTGATGCAGTGGCAGCTGCGATTCAGTGCATCGGCCAGCGATCCGTCGTTCATGCCGCCATATTACACGTAGTGCGGATACACCGGCCGGTACATGTGCGCGCGGATATCGGCGAGGACGTCGTCCGGCCGCTCCCGTTGTGCGTACCCCTCGTCCCAGGCGATCCCGGCGACGTCGGCAGCGATCTTCGCCGACACCTCGCGGATCTTCGAGAGCCTGGGATAGACGAGCCCCTGTTCGAGATCGTGATCGCATACCTGGCTCGCCAGCGAGTGAGCGGCCGCCAGGAACATTGCGTCCGTCACGATTCGCGACCGGCTCGCGATGACCCCGAGTCCGACGCCCGGGAAGACGTAGGCATTGTTGCCTTGTCCGGGAACGAAGCGCCGGCCGTTGACGACCACCGGGTCGAACGGGCTGCCGCTGGCGAACACGGCACGGCCGTCCGTCCAGCCGTAGGCCTGTTCCGCCGTGCACTCGGCCATCGACGTCGGATTGGACAGAGCGAATACGATCGGCCGCTCGTTGTTCTCGGCCATCGCCCCGACGACGTCTTTCGTGAATGTCTGCGGCTGGCCGGAAAGGCCGAGCAGGGCGGTGGGCTTCAGCGTCCTGACGGCGTCGAGCAGGTTGTCGACGTACTCGTGCTCGTGCGCATAGGGCAGCTTGTGCTCGGCGACGTGATCGCGCCCGGCGCACAGCAGTCCGCGCGAGTCGACGAACCAGCAGTGCCTGCGCGCCTCGTCTTCGC
>JAKSCZ010000308.1 GCA_022360335.1 Pseudomonadota bacterium | reverse complement strand
CGAATCGCGCCGTATCACGTCGTGGCCTACGACTTCGGCGTCAAGCGCAATATCCTCAGGCTGTTGTCGGATCTCGATTGCCGCCTCACGGTGGTTCCGGCCGAAACGAACGCCGAGGAGGCGCTCGCGCACGCGCCCGACGGGGTTTTCCTGTCGAACGGTCCCGGCGACCCGGAACCCTGTGAGTACGCCGTCGAGGCAATCAGGACGTTTCTGGCGAGAGGCATCCCCGTCTTCGGAATCTGCCTCGGGCATCAACTGCTCGCGCTGGCCGCCGGCGCCGGGACCGAGAAGATGAAATTCGGTCACCACGGGGCGAATCATCCGGTTCAGGACCTCGCGACCGGGCAGGTCGTGATTACGAGCCAGAATCACGGCTTCGCCGTCGCGGAAGAAACGCTGCCCGAAAACGTCGAGGCGACGCACCGTTCGCTGTTCGACGGGACGCTGCAGGGCATCGCGTTCACCGACCGGCCGGCCTTCGGTTTCCAGGGACATCCCGAGGCCAGCCCCGGGCCGCACGACCTGCTGCCGCTGTTCGAACGTTTCATCGAGTCCATGGATGCGCAGAAAAAGCGCGGCGTCAAAACGATGGTAGGGATATAAAAACCCTTCATAAATCATAAAGAAAAGTACATAAATTAAAGTAAATTATGACTCAATACAGATGCCGAAACGTACCGACATAGAGAGCGTCCTGATCATCGGTGCGGGCCCGATCGTCATCGGCCAGGCCTGCGAGTTCGATTATTCCGGGGCCCAGGCCTGCAAGGCGCTGCGCGAAGAGGGGTTCCGGGTCGTCCTCGTCAACTCGAATCAGGCGACGATCATGACCGACCCCGAAATGGCCGACGCCATCTACATCGAACCGATCCAGTGGCCCGCCGTGGCCCGGATCATCGAGAAGGAACGCCCCGACGCATTGCTGCCGACGATGGGAGGCCAGACCGGTCTCAATTGCGCCCTGGACCTCGCGCGCGAAGGCGTGCTCGAGAAGTTCGGCGTCGAGATGATCGCGGCCTCGCGTGAAGCGATCGACATGGCCGAGGACCGCGATCTCTTCCGCAGGGCGATGTCCGAGATCGGGCTCGAATCGCCGCGCGCGGACATCGCACACACGCTCGACGAGGCGCTCGAGAAACAGCGGGAAATCGGGTTCCCGACGATCATTCGCCCGTCGTTCACGCTGGGCGGCACCGGCGGGGGTATCGCCTACAACCGTGAAGAGTTCGAACGGATCGTTGCGCACGGTCTCGAGATGTCGCCGACGACCGAGGTCCTGCTCGAGGAGTCGGTGATCGGCTGGAAGGAGTTCGAGATGGAGGTCGTTCGGGACAGGAACGACAACTGCATCATCGTCTGCTCGATCGAGAACTTCGACGCGATGGGCGTGCACACGGGCGACTCGATTACGGTCGCGCCGGCGCAGACGTTGACGGACAGGGAATATCAGCGCCTGCGCGACGCGTCCATCGACGTGCTGCGAAAGATCGGCGTCGAGACGGGCGGCTCGAACGTACAGTTCGCGGTCTGCCCGGATACCGGACGGGTGCTGATCATCGAGATGAATCCGCGCGTGTCGCGCTCGTCGGCGCTGGCCTCGAAGGCCACGGGCTTCCCGATCGCGAAAGTCGCGGCGAAGCTGGCCGTCGGCTACACGCTCGACGAGCTCAGGAACGACATCACCGGCGGCCTGACGCCGGCGTCGTTCGAGCCCGCGATCGACTACGTCGTGACCAAGATCCCGCGCTTCACGTTCGAGAAGTTTCCGGGCGCCAACGATCGCCTGACGACCCAGATGAAATCGGTCGGCGAGGTCATGGCCATCGGCCGGAATTTTCAGGAGTCCCTGCAAAAGGCACTCCGCGGCCTGGAAACCGGGATCACGGGTCTGAACGAGGTTTGCGGACCGGTCGTTACCGACGTCGATCGCGACCTGCTGCGCCAGGAACTCAGGATCCCGGGTGCGTCGCGGATCCTGTACGTGGCGGACGCACTGCGACACGGCTACTCCTGCGAGGACGTCGCGCGCGTTTCGGGCATCGATCCGTGGTTCCTCGTGCAGATTGCCGATCTGGTCGACGTCGAGAACGAGATCCGGGAGCGCGGGCTGCCGGGCCTCACCGCGGAGGTCATGCGGGCGGTCAAACGCAAGGGATTCTCGGATGCGCGCATCGCGGAACTCGCCGGCGCGAAGGAAGGGGCCGTACGACTGCGCCGGCAGGAGATGGGCGTGAGGCCGGTCTACAAGCGGGTCGACACCTGCGCGGCCGAGTTCGCGACGACGACGGCGTACATGTATTCGACCTACGAGGAAGAGTGCGAAGCCGGGCCGTCGGACCGGCCGAAGATCGTGATCCTGGGCGGCGGCCCGAATCGGATCGGCCAGGGCATCGAGTTCGACTATTGCTGCGTGCACGCGGCGCTCGCGCTCAAGGACTCGGGATTCGAGACGATCATGGTCAACTGCAACCCGGAGACGGTCTCGACCGACTACGACACGTCCGATCGCCTGTATTTCGAATCCCTGACGCTCGAAGACGTCCTGGAGATCATCGACAGGGAGGAGCCGAAGGGGGTCATCGTGCAGTACGGCGGCCAGACGCCGCTCAAGCTGGCGAGGGACCTCGAAGCGGCCGGCGCGCCGATCATCGGCACCTCACCCGATTCGATCGATCTGGCCGAGGACCGCGAGCGCTTCCAGCACCTCGTCGAGGAACTCGGGCTCAGGCAGCCGGCGAACCGCACGGCGAGCAGCAGGGAAGAGGCGCTGAGACTCGGTTCGGAGGTCGGCTATCCGCTCGTCGTGCGGCCGTCGTACGTGCTGGGCGGCAGGGCCATGGAGATAGTCCACGGCGACGAGGATCTGGCGGCCTACATGGACGCGGCGATCGACGTGTCGAACGACAGCCCGGTGCTGCTCGACCGTTTTCTCGATCTCGCGACCGAGGTCGACGTCGATTGCATCTGCGACGGAGAGCGTGTCCTGATCGGCGGCGTCATGGAGCACATAGAGCAGGCCGGCGTGCATTCCGGCGATTCGGGTTGCTCGCTGCCGCCGTTCAGTCTCACCCCGGCGATCCAGGCGGTCCTCGAGGAGCAGGTCGTCAGACTGGCCGGGGGGCTCAACGTCGTCGGACTCATGAACACGCAGTTCGCGATCCAGGGGGGCGTCGTCTACCTGCTCGAGGTCAATCCGCGGGCGTCGCGAACGGTGCCGTTCGTCTCCAAGGCGATCGGTATACCGCTCGCCAAGATCGCGGCCAAAGTCATGGTCGGGGAGACGCTGTCGCAACAGGGCTTCGTCAGTCAGCGCATCCCCGGGTACTATTCGGTCAAGGAAGCCGTGTTCCCGTTCATCAAGTTCCCCGGCGCCGACCCGATCCTGGGGCCCGAGATGAAATCGACGGGCGAGGTCATGGGCGTCGGGCGTACGTTCGGCGAAGCCTACGCCAAGGCACAGCTCGCCTCGGGCGTGGTCCTGCCGCGCCAGGGCGCAGCGCTGCTCAGCGTGCGCGAGCGGGACAAGGAAGGGGCGATCGAACTCGGCAAGATCCTGGCGGACATGGGCTTCGACCTCGTTGCGACGCACGGCACGGCGCAGGTCCTGGCGCAGTCCGGCGTATCGTGCCGGCGCGCGAACAAGGTCCGCGAAGGGCGCCCGCACATCGTCGACATGATCAAGAACGGCGAGATCGACCTGATCGTGAATACGACCGAGGGCAAGCAGGCGATCATGGAGTCGGAGTCGATCCGCGCCGAAGCGGTGCGAAACAACGTGACGTACTATACGACCCTGGGCGCTGCGATCGCGACGTGTCGGGCGATCGAGAGCCTCGACAACAGCGACGTCAATCGACTCCAGGATCTGCACAGCGAGGTAACGGCGTGAGCAAGGTACCGATGACCGTGCGCGGCCACGAGCTGCTGCAGGAAGAACTCAGGCGCCTGAAGGGCGTCGACCGGCCGAACGTCGTCAAGGCGATCGCGGAGGCGCGTGCCCACGGCGATCTGCGCGAGAATGCCGAGTATCACGCCGCGAAGGAACAGCAGGGCTTCATCGAGGCGCGCATCAAGGACATCGAAGGCAAGCTGTCGCACAAGCAGGTCATCGACGTCGCCGCCGTGGACGCGCGCGGCAAGGTGATCTTCGGGTCGACCGTGGTCATACTGGACGAGAGCACGGATCGCGAGACCTCCTACAAGATCGTCGGCGAAGACGAGGCCGACATCAAGCACGGCATGATCTCGTACACGTCGCCGATCGCGAGGGCGCTGATCGGCAAGGACGAGGGCGACGCGATCGAATTCCAGGCGCCCGACGGCACCAAGACCTACGATATCCTCGAGGTCCGTTACGAGTAGGCCCGGCGGGCTGCTAGCCGGACGGGATCCGGATGCGTTTTTCGGGTTTCTTCTTCAGATTGGGCCGATACAGCAGGGCGACGTTGCCGATCCGCTGCACGAGTTCCGCAGAGCTGTCGGCACAGAGCCTCGCGACGATCCGGTTACGGGCGTCTCTGTCGCCTGTGCGGACGCGGACTTTGAGGAGTTCGTGACGATCGAGCGTCGATTCGAGTTCCGCCAGCAGCGAGTCGCTGAGGCCGGCGTCGCCGACGACGACCAGCGGCTTGAGCCGGTGACCGAGGCCGCGCAGGTACTTCTTCTGCCGTTCCGTGAGGTTCATCGGCGCGCAGTGTAACAGGATGGAAACCGGCAATGAGCAGACCCCGCCGCCCGGGCGGCAGCTGGCGCGACAGACAGGAACGCGACCCGTACGTGCAAAGGGCGCGCAGGGAGGGCTGGCGCTCGCGCGCCGTTTTCAAGCTCGAGCAGATCGACCGCAAGGAACGCCTGCTCAGGCCCGGCATGGTCTGCGTCGATCTGGGCTCGGCGCCCGGGGGCTGGAGCCAGTACGTATCGCAGGCGCTCGGGGGCCGTGTCCGGATCGTCGCCCTGGACCTGCTGCCGATGGAGCCGCTGCCCGGGGTCGACTTCGTCCGCGGCGATTTCCGCGAAGACGAGGTATTCCGGGCCTTGCTGCGGCGCGTCGGCGACGCCGGCGCGGACCTTGTAATGAGCGACATGGCACCCAATATCAGCGGGACGAAAGCGGTCGACCAGCCGCGTTCCATGGCCCTCGCCGAAGCGGCGCTGGACATGGCCCGGCGGGTCCTGAGGTCCCGCGGCAGCTTGGTCTGCAAGCTGTTTCAGGGCGAGG
>JAKSCZ010000423.1 GCA_022360335.1 Pseudomonadota bacterium | reverse complement strand
CCGTGTCGCGCTTGGAGAGTTCCTTCGCAAGCTTGACGCGCTGTGCCTCGCCGCCGGACAGGGTGGTCGCGTTCTGGCCGAGTCGTATGTAGGTCAGGCCGACGTCGGTCAGCGTCTGCAGCTTGCGCGCGACGACCGGGACGTTCCTGAAGAACTCCGACGCGTCCTCGACGGTCATCTCGAGAACCTCGTGGATGTTCTTCCCTTTGTAGCGGATCTCGAGCGTCTCGCGGTTGTAGCGCTGGCCGCGGCAGACGTCGCAGGGGACGTACACGTCCGGCAGGAAGTGCATTTCCACCTTGATGACGCCGTCGCCCTGGCAGGCTTCGCAGCGGCCGCCCTTGACGTTGAAGCTGAAGCGCCCCGGCAGGTAGCCGCGGGAACGCGCTTCCTGGGTGCCCGCGAAAAGCTCGCGTATCGGCGTGAACAGTCCGCTGTAGGTCGCCGGGTTCGAACGCGGCGTGCGCCCGATAGGCGACTGTGAGATATCGATCACCTTGTCGATGTGTTCGAGGCCGTCGATCGCCTCGTGCGGCGCCGGGTTGCGCGCCGCACGATTCAACGACTCGGCAACGGCCTTGTACAGGGTGTCGTTGACGAGCGTGGACTTGCCCGAACCCGACACGCCCGTGACGCAGGTCATGAGGCCGACGGGGATCGATGCCGCGACGGATTTGAGATTGTTGCCGGTCGCGCCGATGACCCTGACCTGACGTTCCGGGTCACAGGGCGTTCGTTCGGCCGGAATCGCGATCGCCCGCTTGCCGGACAGGTACTGGCCCGTCAGCGATTGCGGCGCCTTGCGGATCGCCGCGGGCGGTCCGGCCGCGACGACGCGGCCGCCGTGCACGCCCGCGCCGGGCCCGAGGTCGACGACGTGGTCTGCGGCCATGATCGCTTCCTCGTCGTGCTCGACGACGATGACCGTATTGCCGATGTCCCTGAGGTGCGTCAGCGTGCCCAGCAGGCGCCGGTTGTCGCGCTGGTGCAGGCCGATCGACGGTTCGTCGAGGATGTACATGACGCCGACGAGTCCGGAGCCGATCTGGCTCGCGAGCCGGATACGCTGGGCCTCGCCGCCCGACAGCGTTTCGGCGCTGCGATCGAGCGACAGGTAGTCGAGACCGACGTCCGACAGGAAGCCGACGCGGTCGGAGATTTCCTTGACGACTTTTTCGGCTATCGTCGCACGCCAGCCCTCGAGCTTCATCGTGTCGAAGAATTCGCGTACGTGGCCGACCGAAAGCGCCGTGATCTCGGGCAGGGAGCGGCCGTCGATGAATACGTGCCGCGCCGCTTCGTTGAGGCGCGTGCCGCCGCACTCGGGGCAGGCCTGGCTGTTCAGGAACTTGGAGAGTTCCTCGCGTACGGCGCTCGACTCGGTCTCCCGGTAGCGGCGTTCGAGGTTCGGCAACACGCCCTCGAAACGATGCGTTTTCCGGACCTGCATGCCGCGCGAATTGGCATAGAAGAAGTCGATCTTGTCCTTGCCGCTGCCGTACAGGACGATGTCCTGCTGCTTCTTCGGCAACTCGTCGAACGGGGTCTCGATGTCGAATCCGTAGTGCGACGACAGGCTCTGGATCATCTGGTAGTAGTACGTCGTCTTGCGATCCCAGCCCCGGATCGCGCCGCCGGCCAGCGACAGGCCGGGATTGACGACGACGCGGTCGGGATCGAAGTATTGCTTGACGCCGAGTCCGTCGCAGCCCGGACAGGCGCCGGTAGGACTGTTGAACGAGAACAGCCGCGGCTCGAGCTCGGTCAGGCTGTAGCCGCAGACCTTGCAGGCGAAGCGGTCGGAGAACGTCGTCTCTTCTGCATCGGGATCGTCCATGTGGGCGACGCGTGCGACGCCGTCGGCGAGGCGCAGCGCGGTTTCGAACGATTCGGCGAGGCGCAGGCGCAGGTCCTCCCTGACCTTGAAACGATCGACGATCGTATCGATGTTGTGTTTCCTGCGCAGATCGAGTTCGGGCGGCTGGTCGAGTTCGCAGATCTCGCCGTCGATGCGCGCCCGGACGAAGCCCTGGGCCTGCAGGTCGGCCATGAGCTGCACGTGCTCGCCCTTGCGCTCGGCGACGACGGGCGCGATCAGCATGAGCTTCGTGCCTTCGGGCAGCTCGAGGACGTGATCGACCATCTGACTGACCGTTTGCGCCTCGAGGGCCGTACCGTGCGTCGGGCACCTCGGGGTCCCGGCGCGTGCGAACAACAGGCGCAGGTAATCGTATATTTCGGTGACCGTGCCGACCGTCGACCGCGGGTTGTGCGAGGTGGATTTCTGCTCGATCGAAATCGCCGGCGACAGACCGTCGATGTGGTCGACGTCCGGCTTTTCCATCATCGACAGGAACTGACGCGCATAGGCGGACAGCGACTCGACGTAGCGGCGCTGGCCTTCGGCGTAGATCGTGTCGAAGGCGAGCGACGACTTGCCCGAGCCGGACAGGCCCGTGAACACGATCAGTTTGTCGCGCGGCAGCGAGAGGTCGAGGTTCCCGAGGTTGTGCGTCCTCGCGCCACGGATGTCGATGGTTTTCATGGGGCCGGTTCCGGATGGCGAACAACCTGCTAATATACGCCGCCGCGCCGCCGCGGCGCAAAGGAACCGCGACTTTGGAATCTGGGAAACCCGCCGGCATCGCCATGCGCGCCGATGAGCGCCGCTCCGTGGGCGTGATCGCACTCGTCGCGATGATTCGCATGTTCGGCCTGTTCGCGCTGCTGCCGGTCCTGCCGCTGTACTCGGAGAACCTGCGCGGCGCGACCCCGCTGCTGATCGGCCTGGCCGTCGGCGCGTACGGCCTGACTCAGGCCCTGTTCCAGATTCCGCTCGGCGCGCTGTCGGACCGGATCGGCCGCATGCCCGTGATCCTCGGCGGCATCGCCGTATTTGCGGCCGGCAGCGCCGTTGCCGCGCTCTCGGATTCGATCGACGGCGTGATCGTCGGCCGCCTGTTGCAGGGCGCCGGCGCGATCTCGGCGACGCTGACGGCGTTGATCACCGATGCGACACGCGAGGAGGTGCGCACGCGGGGCATGGCCGTTTTCGGCGTCGGGATCGGCATGTCGTTCATGCTCGCGATCTTTACGGGCCCGGTCATTGCTGCGCAGTGGGGAGTGCCGGCCCTGTTCTGGACCGCGGCGGTTCTGGCCGTCGCGGCGGCGTCGATGCTCGGCTTCCTTCCGGACATTCCGAAGCCAGCCGCCAGGGCAAGCTGGAGCATCCTGCCCGCGCTCCGCGCCGATATGCTGCGCATCGACTTCTACGTTTTCCTGCTGCATGCGATCATGACGGCGACGTTCGTGGCCCTGCCGTTCACGTTTTCCGATCGCCTCGGCCTGCCGCTGACCGGGCACTGGAAGATGTACCTCGGCGCACTGGTCCTGTCGCTCGCGATCACGGTGCCGATGATCCTGCGCGATCATCGCCGGGGCCGCGGGCGCCTGATCGGGATCGCCGTGACGATGATCCTGGGCGCGCAACTCATCCTGACGTTCTTCGGGTTCTCCGCGTCCCCGGTGTTCCTGGCGCTCGCCGTCTATTTCGGCGGCTTCAACTTCCTCGAGGCGGGTCTGCCGGCACGTCTCTCGATCCTTGCGGACGGCGATACGCGCGGTGCATCGCTCGGTGTGTACTCGAGCGCCCAGTTCCTCGGCGCGTTCGTCGGCGGCCTGATCGGCGGCCGCTTCCTGAGCCAGGACCAGCCGACCGACGTGTTCTTCGTGTGCGCGCTGATGGCCGGTATCTGGCTTGCCCTGCAAAGTTTCGGCCGTTTCCGCAAACAGGTCCGCAAACAGGGACAGTCACCCTAATCGAGGGGACAGTCACCCTATTGGCCCTTGCTTCTGCCCGGCGGTTTGCGGCGTACCCGTCTTCCCGTCATGGCTTCGACGTGATCGATGAAGGATCTGTCGCCTTCGGGACGACCCGAACGAGTCTGTTTTCGAATATCGTCGTACGTGACAGAACCGTCGTAGCTTTGTAGGTACTCGCGCCAGTCATTCACCAAATCCTGCGTCGCCAAAACGTCGACGATGTCGCCTTTCGACTGATTGAGATGCGCATGAATGCTGGACCATCGCCAGTCCTCTGGTTTCGCGCAAAGGCCTGCCCGCACTGGGTTCAGTTCCACGTAGCGCATTGCCGCGAACGTGTGACTCTCATTCATAACGACGGAATAGAATCGTTCTTGCCAGAGGTGTCCCCGCCAACCGCGGAAGCCATTGACGCCTAGTGCGTATCGGCTGTGGAGTGGCCGAAACAGATTGGCGAGGCTCTGTTTATCCTGCGGAACCATGACGAAATGGACATGGTTGGGCATCAGGCAGTAGGCCCATATCGTGACCCGCGCCTCGTCTTTTAACTCTCTTAGCAGTTCGAGGTACGTCAGGTAGTCGGCCTGCCTGAAAAACGTTCGTTGCTTCCGGCCACCGCGTTGCGTCACGTGATGCGGATAGCCCGGCACGACCAGTCGCGGTGATCTGGGCACGTTTTTTCCTCAAAATCATTTGCTTATGATTGTCAGCTTGGCCTCATGGTGCAGAGTCGGCTACTCTTCAATTCCCGGATTTCGGCTAATTACGGTCGCTGTCCCCTTGAATACGGTGACTGTCCCCATATCCGGGACTGTGTGTTAATGGCCGGTATCTGACTTGCCCTGCAGGGATTCGGGCGTTTCCGGCGATAAATCTCGCTGGCAATTACCCGTCCAGGCCCTACAATAGTCCACCCTCGTCGGATCGCGACGGGCTCGTAAAACAGAAACACAGGAGCCAAAATGGCCCGCGGAATCAACAAAGTCATCCTCGTCGGCAACCTCGGTGCCGATCCCGAAACGCGCTACATGCCGAGCGGCTCGGCCGTCACCAATATGCGGCTGGCGACGAACGAACGCCGGAAAGACAAGCAGTCCGGCGAATTCACCGACTACACCGAATGGCACCGGGTCGTGTTGTTCGACAAGCTCGCCGAGATTGCGGCCGAATACCTGCGCAAGGGTTCGCAGGTTTACATCGAAGGCAGGATTCGCACGAACAAGTGGCAGGACAAGGAAGGCAACGACCGCTACACGACCGAGATCATCGGGAACGAAATGCAGATGCTCGGTGGCCGCGGCGGCAGCTCAGGCGGTGGCGGCGGCGCACCGCAGGGCAGTGGCAGCAGCGCGCCTTCGCAGCCGGGCCCCGACGACTTCGACGACGACATTCCTTTCTAGGAAGAAAGAGCGTTGAAGCTCTACATCAAAACCATGGGCTGCCAGATGAACGAGTACGACTCGCAGAAGATGGCGGACGTCCTGCGGGAGTCCCATGGCTACGAGTTGACGGACGCACCCGATGACGCGGACCTGTTGCTCGTCAACACCTGCTCCATTCGCGAGAAAGCCCAGGAGAAGGTGTTCTCCGAACTCGGTCGCTGGAGGCGCCTCAAGCAACGCAACCCCGACGTCAAGATCGCCGTCGGCGGCTGCGTCGCGAGCCAGGAAGGCGAGGGCATCTCGAGACGTGCGCCGTTCGTCGACGTCGTCTTCGGCCCGCAGACACTCCATCGCCTGCCCGAGATGATCGACGATGCCGCCGGGTCGAAGACTTCGGTCGTCGACGTGTCCTTCCCCGAGATCGAGAAGTTCGACCGCCTCCCCGAGCCGCGTGCCGAGGGACCGACCGCGTTCGTCTCGGTCATGGAAGGATGCAGCAAGTACTGCAGTTTCTGCGTCGTTCCCTATACGCGTGGCGAAGAGGTCAGCCGACCGTTCGACGACGTCATTGCCGAGGTCGCGGCGCTCGCGGCGCAGGGCGTCAGGGAGGTCAATCTGCTCGGCCAGAACGTCAATGCGTATCGCGGCCCGATGCACGACGGCCGGATTGCCGATCTCGGGACGCTGATCTACTACGTGGCGGCGATCGACGGCATCGATCGCATCCGCTTTACGACGTCGCACCCTGTGGAGTTTACCGACAGCCTGGTCCAGGCCTACGCGGAGGTGCCGGAGCTCGCCGATTACCTGCACCTTCCCGTGCAGCACGGGTCGGATCGCATTCTCGCCGCGATGAAGCGCGGCCATACCGTGCTCGAATACAGGCAGAAGATTCGCAAATTGCGCGAAGTGCGCCCCGGCATCTCGCTGAGTTCCGACTTCATCGTCGGTTTCCCGGGTGAGACCGACAGCGACTTCGAGCAACTCATGAACCTCGTTGCCGATGTCGGTTTCGACCAGTCGTTCAGTTTCGTTTTCAGCGCGCGCCCCGGCACCCCGGCCGCGTCGCTTGCGGACGACACGCCGCTCGAGGTCAAGAAGGAGCGGTTGCGGGTCCTGCAATCGCGAATCAACCGACAGGCAATGGACATCAGCCGCAGTATGGTCGGCGGCACCCATAGAGTCCTTGTCGAGAGGGTCTCGAAGAAAAGCGATAAGCAGGTTTCGGGACGGACGGAAAACATGCGCTGGGTCAACCTCGACGCGGATCCGTCGCTCATCGGTCAATTCGTCGATGTCGTGATCACAGAGGCCCTGCCCAATTCGCTGCGCGGCCGACTTGCGAACAAAGAGGCTGCGGCGTAGTCTCATACGCAATGATCTATCGTTCAGATAGATCGACAGAGGCCCCGTTACAGATTTTGAATGCGATTCAGACTTCTCGGGACGTCGTTCTCGAGCCTGCCGACAACGCCCGCCTGGCGAACCTGTGCGGCCAGTTCGACGAACACCTGCGACAGATCGAACGCCGCCTCGATGTCGAAATCGCGAGTCGCGGCAATCGCTTCCGGATTACGGGACAGCCCGGCGCGGCGGAAGTCGGCGGCGACTTACTCTCGAAGCTCTTCGAACTGGCCGGTCGCGAGCGGCTCGATCCGGAGCGTGTGCACCTGTTGCTGCAGGAGTCGTTCATGGATGACATCGACAACGATGCGCCCGGCATCGACGAAACCGATGTTGCGATACAAACACGGCGCAAGCTGATTCGTCCGCGCGGCCCCAACCAGACGGCCTACGTGAAGAACATCCGCGAGCACGACCTCGCGTTCGGCATCGGCCCCGCGGGCACCGGCAAGACTTACCTGGCCGTCGCATGCGCCGTGGACGCGCTCGAGTCCGAACGGATCCGGCGTATCGTCCTCGTCAGACCGGCGGTAGAGGCGGGCGAACGGCTCGGGTTCCTGCCGGGCGACCTGTCGCAGAAGGTCGATCCTTACCTGCGCCCGATGTACGACGCGCTGTACGACATGATCGGCGCCGAGCACGTGACGCGACTGATCGAGCGCAACGTCATCGAGATCGCACCGCTCGCGTTCATGCGTGGCCGTTCACTCAACGAGTCGTTCGTGATTCTCGACGAGGCGCAGAATACGAGTGTCGAGCAGATGAAGATGTTCCTGACGCGCATCGGTTTCGGATCGCGCGCCGTGGTCACGGGCGACGTCACGCAGATCGACCTGCCCAACGGGCAGGTGTCGGGGCTCAGGAACGCAACCGAAGTGCTCGCCGACGTGGAGGGCGTCGCATTTACCTGTTTCTCGCGCAGGGACGTCGTCCGCCATCACCTCGTGCAACGCATCGTCAAGGCTTACGAAGACAGTGAGCGCTGAAGTAGACGTCCAGCTGGCCTGCAACGACGACGACGTTCCGCAACCCGACACGATCGCAGCCTGGGTGAGCAACTCGGTCGAGGCCGCCGGCCGGTCCGGCAGCCTCGAGGTGTCCGTGCGGATCGTCGGCGTCGACGAGATCCGGGCGCTCAACCGCGATTTTCGCAGCAAGGACGAACCGACGAACGTGCTGTCGTTCCCGGCCGGGTCCGTCGCGGGATTGCCCGACGGCCTGCCCGTGGCGCTGGGCGACGTCGTCGTATGCGCCCCCGTCGTCCGCCGCGAGGCCGGCGAACAGGGCAAGACCGTCCGCGCCCACTGGGCGCACGTGCTCGTGCACGGCACGTTGCACCTGCTCGGTTACGATCACGTCGACGAGCGGGAGGCCGTCGAAATGGAGGCGCTCGAGACACGCATTCTGGCCGCCTGGGGCATCCCGGACCCGTATGGAGCGCCCGGCCATAACTGATAGAATCGCAGGACTATGAACGACAAACCTCCCAGTACCAGCGGCTCGGGTACCCCTGGCCTGGTCGCGCGCATCCGGCGCGCGTTCAGCGGCGAACCCTGGAGCCGGGACGAAATCCAGACCTTTATCGAATCCGAAGTCGAACTCGACGCCGAGGAGAAGAGCATGCTCACCGGCGTTCTCGAGGTGTCCGAGACGCAGGTGCGCGACGTCATGGTGCCGCGTTCGCAAATGGTCGTCATCGACATCGGGGACGAGTTCGACGCGATGCTCGCGACGATCGTCGAGTCGGGCCATTCGCGCTTCCCGGTCATCGGCGAGGATCGCGACGAAGTTCTCGGCGTCCTTCTGGCGAAGGACCTGCTGCGCTACTTCGGCAGCGACGACGACGTCCAGGTCGGGAAGCTGCTGCGGCCCGCCGCGGTGATTCCCGAGTCGAAACGCCTGAATGCGCTGCTCAAGGAGTTTCGTGCCAGCCACAATCATATGGCCATCGTCGTCGACGAATACGGCGGAGTGGCCGGATTACTGACCATCGAGGACGTTCTCGAGGAGATCGTCGGCGAGATCGAGGACGAACACGACGACGAGGAAGTCGCGTTCATTCGCCCGGACGGCGATCGTAACGGCAGGCCGAGCTTCGCCGTGCGCGCCTTGACGCGGGTGGAGGATTTCAACGAATACTTCGAATGCGAACTCGACGACGGGGAGTACGACACGATAGGCGGCCTGGTCATGCACGCGCTCGGCCGGCTGCCGCGGCGGGGCGAGAAAGTCAGTTTCGGCGGCTTCGAGTTCGCCGTCGTCAAGGCCGACAAACGGCGTATCGATGCGCTGCAGGTGCAGCGAGCCGGCGACTGAGGGGTAAGGGGTTCCTCGACGTGGCGAAAGACGTGCACCCGATACTGCTGCTGCCGGCCGACCGACCGAGAACGAGCCGGCTCATCGCATTCGCACTGGGTGCGGCGACGACGCTCGCGTTTGCGCCGTTCGGCGCGTCTCTGCTCGCGCCGCTGCTCTTGCTGCCGCTCCTGTACGTCTGTCTCACCGTCGCGCCGCGCGACGCGGCCGGGCACGCGTTCTGGTACGGCTTCGGCCTGTTCCTGACGGGAACGTACTGGATCTACATCTCGGTTCACATCTTCGGCAACGCGGCCGTCTGGATCGCGTTGCTGCTGATGCTCGGGCTGTCGCTGATCATGGCGACTTTCGTGTCGCTCGCGGGCTGGCTGACGAATCGCCTGTCGCAAGGCGAGCCCTGGATCCTCATTCTCGTCGGACCGGCCGCCTGGGTTCTCGTCGAATGGCTGCGCGGCTGGGTCCTGACCGGATTCCCGTGGATGGCGTTCGGCTACGGGCAGATCGATACGGCTTACGCGGGCTGGGCGCCGGTGCTGGGCGTTTACGGCGTGTCGTTCATGGTGACGCTGAGTGCGGCCGCCGCCATCCTGGTGTTCCAGGCGGCGACTTTGCGAGAGCGTCTCGCCGGCCTGTTCGCGATCGTGGCGCCGTGGCTGCTCGGCGGTGTACTCTCGGTCGTCGACTGGACCGAAGCGTCCGGCAGCCCCGTCCGCGCAAGCATCGTCCAGGCCGGCGTATCGCAGGACAGGAAATGGGACCGCGACCAGCTGCGTCCGACGATGCAGCACTACCTGACCGCGACGCTGGGCGTTCCCGACAGCGACATCGTCCTCTGGCCCGAGGTCGCGATTCCGGCATTGGACGATCAGGTCGAGCCCTTCATTGCGCGCCTCGAAAGCGAGGCGCGCAGCAACGGACAGAGCGTGCTGTTCGGGATCCTCGAGCGCTCGTACGAACGCAGCGTCGAAGGGCGCATCTACAACAGCGTCATCCTCGTCGGCGGCGAAGAGCGGCAGGCCTATCGCAAACGACATCTCGTGCCGTTCGGCGAGTACTTCCCGGTGCCGCCCCGTGTGCGGGCGTGGATGCGTATGCAGAACCTGCCGCACTCGGATCTGACGAAGGGGGCCGATGTGCAGCCGCTTCTGACGACCGCCGACGGACTCCGCTTCGGCGTCGCGATTTGTTACGAGGACGCTTACGGCAGCGAACAGCTCTATGCGCTGCCCGATGCAGGTGTCCTGATCAACGTGAGCAACGATGCGTGGTTCGGCGAGTCGATCGCAGCGCACCAGCATCTCGAGATCGCGCGCATGCGTTCGCTCGAGTTCGGCCGGCCGACGGTACGCTCGACGAATACGGGCATCAGCGCTTTCATTGCCGCCGACGGCGAACTGCTCCGGGTCGGCAAGCAGTTCGAGCCCGAATTCATGACGGCCGACGTGCAGCCTCGCCGCGGGCTCACGCCCTATGCGGCCGTCGGCAATTGGCCGATCGTAGGTTTCTGTCTCGCAGTCCTCGGTATCTTCTGGATTCGCAATCGGGCCAGCCTCTGATAGGCTTGCGGCTTTTCGGACCCGACACGCAAAGCACGCTTCATGAGTACCCCGTACAAGCCCGAAGTGGTCGAGGCAAGCGCCCAGCGCCACTGGCGGGAAGCCCGCAGTTTCGAGGTCGATGAAGACCCGGACAAGGAGAAGTTCTACTGCCTGACGATGTTCCCTTACCCGAGCGGGAAGTTGCACATGGGGCACGTCCGGGTATACACGATCTCCGACGTGATCGCCCGTTATCAGCGCATGCAGGGCAAGCACGTCCTGCAGCCGATGGGCTGGGACGCGTTCGGCATGCCTGCCGAGAACGCGGCGTTCAAGCACGGTGTGCCGCCTGCCAGGTGGACCTATGCGAACATCGGGGAGATGCGCGCCCAGCTGGATCGGCTCGGCTATGCGTACGACTGGTCGCGCGAGATCACGACCTGCCGGCCGGACTACTACCGCTGGGAACAATGGCTGTTCACGAGGATGTTCGACAAGGGCCTCGTGTACCGCAAGAATTCGATCGTCAACTGGGACCCGGTCGACCAGACGGTTCTCGCCAACGAGCAGGTCATCGACGGTCGCGGCTGGCGCTCCGGCGCGCCGGTCGAACGGCGTGAGATTCCGCAGTGGTTCATGAGGATCACCGCATACGCGGACGAGCTGCTCGAAGAACTCGATCGCATGCCGGGCTGGCCCGATTCGGTCAAGACGATGCAGAGGAACTGGATCGGTCGCTCCGAGGGCGTCGAGTTGTCGTTCGACGTCGAGGGCGAAGACCAGCCGCTGACCGTGTACACGACGCGCCCGGACACGCTCATGGGCGTTACCTTCATGGCGGTCGCAGCCGAACATCCTCTGGCCGCACGCGCTGCGAAGGACGATCCCGGAATCGCCGCGTTCATCGACGAATGTCTGCAGACGGATGCGTCCGAAGCGACTCTCGAGACGATGGAAAAGAAAGGCATGCCTCTGGGTATCTCGGCCGTGCACCCGCTCAGCGGTGAGGACGTGCCGCTGTGGGTGGCCAACTTCGTACTCATGAGCTACGGCACGGGCGCCGTCATGGCGGTGCCCGGCCACGATGAGCGGGACTGGGAGTTCGCGAAAAAGCACGGTCTCCCGATCAAGCAGGTCATCGCGCCTGCCGGCGGCGCCGAGATCGATATCCAGGAACAGGCGTTCGTCGATCGCGGTGTACTGGTGAATTCGGGCGAGTACGACGGTCTCGATTTCGATGCGGCGTTCGACGCG
This sequence comes from Pseudomonadota bacterium, assembly GCA_022360335.1. Taxonomy (GTDB): domain Bacteria; phylum Pseudomonadota; class Gammaproteobacteria; order Steroidobacterales; family Woeseiaceae; genus UBA1847. The sequence goes on along the minus strand of JAKSCZ010000423.1, from coordinate 12,075 downwards.
ATCGCCGAGCGTTTCGAGGAGACCGGCCGCGGTCGCCGCGCCGTGAACTACCGACTCCGCGACTGGGGCGTCTCGCGCCAGCGTTACTGGGGTGCGCCGATCCCGATAATCTATTGCGACGACTGCGGCGCCGTCCCGGTCCCCGAAGAGGACCTGCCGGTCGTGCTGCCGGAGGACGTCGACGTGACGGGCGCGGGCTCGCCGCTCAGGGACATGCCGGAGTTCGTCGACGTTGCCTGCCCGACCTGCGGCGAAGACGCACGCCGTGAGACCGACACGTTCGATACGTTCGTCGAGTCGTCGTGGTACTTCGCGCGTTATGCCTGTCCCGACGCCGACACGGCGATGCTCGACGAGCGCGCCGCGTACTGGACGCCCGTCGATCAGTACACGGGCGGCATCGAGCACGCGATCCTGCATCTCCTGTATTCCCGTTTCTTCCAGCGCGTCATGCGCGACGAGGGACTGACCGAGGTTTCGGAGCCGTTCGCCAGGCTGCTGACGCAGGGCATGGTGCTCAAGGACGGCGCGAAGATGTCGAAGAACAAGGGCAACGTCGTCGACCCCCAGGAACTGATCGGCAAGTACGGTGCGGATACGGTACGGCTCTTCATGATGTTCGCGGCGCCCCCCGAGCAGTCGCTCGAGTGGTCCGACGAAGGCGTGCAGGGAAGCTACCGGTTCCTCAAGCGATTCTGGAATGCGGTCGCCGATCATATGGCGGCGGGTCCGGTTGCGGCGCTGGACGTTGCGGCACTCAACGACGAACAGAAAGCGCTGCGCCGCAAGACGCACCGGACGATCCGCAAGATCGACGACGATCTGGGTCGCCGCAGCAGTTTCAACACGGCCGTTGCCGCAGCGATGGAACTGCTCAACGCCGTCAACAGGATGCAAGACGATTCGGACGCCGGACGTGCCGTCGTGCACGAGGCGCTCGAGGCAGTCGTCCTGATGCTGTCGCCGATGACGCCGCACATCTGTCACGCCCTGTGGCTGGAACTGGGCCACAGCACCCCGGTGATCGACCGGCGGTGGCCCGAGATCGATGCATCCGCGCTGGAACTCGATACCGTCGAACTCGTCGTCCAGGTCAACGGCAAACTGCGCGGGAGGGTGCAGGTACCCGCCTGTGCGGACGAGGACGCGATCGGGCAACTCGCGGCAGCCGACGAAAACGTACGGCGCTTCGTCGAAGGCAACGAGATCCGCAAGGTAATCGTCGTACCGGGACGCTTGGTGAACATCGTTGTCTAGACTCGTTACGGTCGCCGCTATCCTGGCGCTGCTCGCCGGCTGCGGTTTTCAGCTTCAGGGGGCGTACACGGCGCCGCCCGAAATGGAACGTACCTTCATCGCGACGTCCGACGGACACAGCCTGTTCTATCGCAAGTTGGGGATCGCCCTGAGGCAGGCCGGCGTGCGGATCGTTGACGACCCCGCCGCAGCAACGGCGACGCTGAGCATCAGCTACGACCGGACCGGCCAGCGCGTATTGTCGGTCTCGGCGCGCAACGTGCCGACCGAGTATGAAGTGTTCTACACGATCGCGTACTCCATCGACGCCGCGGGAAGGGGGCTGTTGCCGACGCAGGAACTGACCCAGACGCGGGACTACACCTACGATCCGACGCTCGTGCTCGGCAAGGCGCGCGAGGAAGAGCTGCTGCGCGAGGCGATTTCCGACGACCTCGTGCGGATCGTGCTGAAGCAGATTTCGACGCTTTGACTGTCGTCCTGGCGGCAGGGGACGCCGGCGCCGCGAAATAATTCCTTTAATATCAAATAGTTATCTGACGTTTCGGCGACCCGGTCTTGCGCCGAGGACCACGACCCGGTGTATAGTCGCGTATGGCCTGGATTCGCTATGTCGCCTACTTCGTTGCGATCGCGTTCATTACGTGGGCGCTGACGCAGATGGAGCTGGCCTCACCCGGCAGTCTCAAACTGCACATCCTCCCGAACCAGACCGACGTCTACGGCACGAGCGAATACTCACCGGTCGAGATCATACAGGCCATCATCCTCGCCGCCTGCGGCGGGATCATGTATTGGGTCGCACGGTATTGCCCGTCGCAGCGACCGATTGCGATTCCGTTCGGCGGCATGGCGCTCGCTTTCATGATTCGCGAGCTCGACTATTTTCTCGACCGTTGGGTTGCCGACAACTTCTGGCAGGTGCTGATTGCGATCATCGGAGCCCTGGTCATCGTCTACACGTACCGCCACCGGCGCCGTTTACGCATTGCGCTGGCCCGACTCTGGCCGTCGCCGGGATTGACGCTGCTGTTCTCGGGCGCGGTCATTCTGTTTGCGTTCGTGCGCCTCGTCGGTCACGAGCCGCTGTGGATGGCGATCCTGGGAGACAACTACCTGCGCGTGATCAAACTCGCGGTCGAGGAATTCATCGAGCTCAGCGGTTACTTCCTGTGGATGATCGGCACCGTGGAATACGCGTTCCAGGCGCGGGCGATCGCCTACCGCGAACCGCAGCCGGCGGCACGCCGTCGCCGGGACAAGCGCCGCCACGACGCCGAAGGCCGCTTCTAGCGGGTGGAGATAAGGTAACTGTCCCTTATCTCCGCCCGCTACAGGATCGTCGGGTTGGGCGCGTCGCCGTAGACCTTTTCGGGATCGAAGACCTTTTCGGTGTCGGTCCATTCGAGCGCCACGTGGCCGTCTTGCTGAGAGGATGCGAAATCGCTGCCGACCGGGACCCTGCGGTAGAAGCAGGAGCGGTAGCCGACGTGACAGCTCGCGCCGCCTGCGACGTCCACGCGCAACCAGACGCAATCCTGGTCGTCGTCGATGAGCAGCTCACGCACCGTCTGCACCAGGCCGCTCGTCGCGCCCTTGTGCCACAGGACCTGGCGACTGCGACTCCAGTAATGCGCCTCGCCGGTCGAGATCGTCAGTTGCAGTGCTTCGGCATTCATGTAGCCCTGCATCAGGACCTCGCCGCTCACGGCGTCGGTCGTTACGACGGTGATCAATCCGCGCTCGTCGAATCTGGGCGCGAGCTCGTTACCTTCCTCCACCTGTTCGACGGACGTTCGGGCTTGAAATCGGACGGTAGCGCCTGACATCGTGTTTTCTCGAAAAAGATGCGGGCCGGAAGAATACCTAGCGACGCTGTGCCCGGCAATATTGATATGATCCACGTTTTTGACCGGCCGGATTGAAGACGATGACCCTACAGCTCCACGACACGCTCCGGGGCGCGAAAATCCCCTTCGAGCCTCTCGACGGGGGCGAGGTGACCATGTACCTGTGCGGGCCGACGGTGTACAACTACGCGCATATCGGTAATGCACGCCCGGCCGTCGTGTTCGACCTGCTGGCGCGCCTGCTCAGGCGCCGTTACAAGCTGACGTTTGCGCGCAACATCACCGACGTCGACGACAAGATCATCGCGGCCTCGCGGGAGTCGGGCGAGCCGATCGGCGATATCACGGCGCGTTACGCCAGGATCTATAACGAAGACATGGCCGCGCTCGGCGTGCAGCCGCCGGACGTCGAGCCCTACGCGACCGAGCACATCGACGTCATGATTGCGATGATCGAAAAGCTCATTGCAAAAGGCCATGCCTACGAGGCGGAAGGCCACGTCCTGTTCGACGTCGAGTCGTACGATGCCTACGGTGAACTCTCCAAGCGCGATCTCCGCGAGATGGTCGCAGGTTCGCGCGTCGAAGTCGCACCGTACAAAAAGGCCGCCCGGGATTTCGTCTTGTGGAAGCCGTCGACGGATGAACAACCGGGCTGGGATTCGCCGTGGGGGCGTGGCCGGCCCGGCTGGCACATCGAGTGCTCCGCGATGGCCGAAAAGCACCTCGGCAAGACGATCGATATCCATGCTGGCGGGCAGGATCTCGTGTTCCCGCACCACGAAAACGAGTGTGCACAGTCGCGCTGCGCCCACGGCGGCGCGCCGTTCGCCCGCTACTGGCTGCACAACGGCTTCCTGAGCGTCGACGAGACGAAGATGTCGAAGTCGCTCGGTAACGTCCTGCTCGTGCACGATCTGATCGAGACGATTCCGGGCGAGGTGGTCCGCCTCGCGTTGCTCAATGCGCATTACAGGCAGCCGCTCGACTGGTCCGCCGAGGCGATCCAGGCGGCGCGGCGCATGCTCGATCGCCTGTACGGCGCCGTTCGCGGCATCGACGTCCCGGACGAGGTGCGCGCCGCGGCCGAAGTGCCCGAAGCAATCGTTGCCGCGCTCGAGGACGACATCAATACGCCGAAGGCGATGGCCGAGTTCTTTGCGCTTGCGCGGGCGCTCAACAAGGCGAACGATCCCGGCGAGATGGAGGCCCTGGCGGCACGGATGTACGCGGCGGGAGACCTGATGGGTCTCCTGACGAACGATCCCGAAGCGTGGTTCGCCGGCCACGTCGAGGGTAACGCATCCCGCGATGAGATCGAGGCCCTGGTCGCGAAGCGCGACGGCGCCCGTGCCAACAAGGATTGGGCGGCGGCCGACGCTTATCGCGACCGGCTCAAGGACATGGGCATTACGATCGAAGACGGCCCCGACGGAACGACGTGGCGGCGGAGCTGAGCGTGAGCGGCGAGATCTCGGACGCACAGCGCGAAGTCATCGAGGAGTTCGGTTCGTTCGATGACTGGATGGACCGCTACCAGTACATCATCGATCTCGGACGCCGGCTGCCGGAATTCCCCGACGACCTGCGCACCGAGGGCAACCGCATCCGCGGCTGCCAGTCGCAGGTCTGGTTCGTGCCCGAGCGCCGCGACGGCCGCCTGTATTTCCAGGCGATCAGCGATGCCGCCATCGTCTCGGGCCTGATCGCGCTGTTGCTCAGGCTCTACAGCGGACGCTACCCGCAGGACATCCTCGACACGCCGCCCGACTTCGTCAGCGCCCTGCAGCTCGAGAGCCACCTGAGCCCGACGCGCAGCAACGGCCTGAGCTCGATGCTCAAGGCGATCCGGGGCTTCGCCGAAGAGGCTCTGGCAGCCTGATGCCGAACGCCGTCAGCCGGGCATGCGCCAAGCCGCTGATCGGGCTCGTTCGTTTCTACCGCGTGGCGATCTCTCCCTGGCTCGGCATGCATTGTCGCTTTCAGCCGACCTGCTCGAGTTACGCGATCGAGGCGCTGCAGGTACACGGTGCGCTGCAAGGCGGCCGTTTTGCGCTGCGGCGCATCGGCCGCTGCCATCCCTGGGGAGGTTCGGGCTACGACCCGGTTCCAGGAACGGAAGACAACGATGAGCCCGGGTAGGTTCGCCAGAGCCGTTTTCTTCCCGCTGACCGAGACCGGCGTTCTGGCTGCGCTGGTCGCCTTCTGGCTGCTCGTCTGGCTGGCCGGGGCGGCCGGAGTCATGGGCCTGTGGCTCGCGGTCGTCGTCGTGCCCGCTGTCTTTCGCTATCTGCTCCTGCTGCTCGAGGCACGGGCGCGCGGACGGGGGGCGCTACCGCCGGGCGACGGGTTCTTCGACCGGGCCCACGGCGTGTGGACGCTGTTCCCGGCAGTCGTCGCCGTCGCCGCCGGCTGGGCCGCGTACGCAGCGTACTCGTCGGCCGGCACTGTGGCGATGCTCGCCGTGCTCGGCGTCTGCGGTTTCATTTATCCGGCCGTCCTTGCCGTTCTGGCGATCACGCACTCGCCGTTGCAGAGCGTCAACCCCATCGCGCTGTATCGATTCCTGCACGAGACCGGAGCGTCGTACCTGATCGCACCCTCGTACCTGTTGCTCATCGCCCTTCTGATTGCGATGACACGCGACATCGCGCCGCCGTTGCGATCGCTTCTCGAGATGTTCTTGCTGTTCTCGCTGCACTCGGTGATCGGCAGTATGGTGGAGTCCAAAGGCACCGTCGACGACGTCTACATTGCCGACGCGGTCGAACCGGGTGCGAAGGGGATTTCCAGCGATATCGAGAAAAGCCGCACCGCCGTCCTCGATCATGCCTACGGCTTCGTCAGTCGCGACAACCGCGCCGGCGGTTTCAAACACATCATCGGTGAGATCGACAAAGACCCCGACCCGGCCGCTGCCTGGGTCTGGTATTTCGACAAGATGCTTGGCTGGGAAGACCGGAACCACGCGCTGTTCTTTGCCCGGCACTACGTGCGCGACGTCCTGCGGCGCGGCGAGCACGTTGCCGCGGTCAAACGATTATGCGATGTCGCGCGGTCAATGAGCGTTTCAAGCCGTTTCCCGAGGACATTCCCGCCACAATCGCGGCAGCGGAAAAGACCGGCAACATCGAGCTGGCGGCCGTGCTGAAGCGTCTCTGAGGCGCTACAATGGCTGCATGGACAAACGCCTGCTCTCGATCCTGCGTTGCCCGGTCACGCACAAGGGCCTGTCGATATTGAAAAAAGACAAGCTCGAGAAGGTCAACGCGGCGATCGCCGCGGGGTCGGTCTCGACGCACGACGGCGCCCCGGTCGCCGAGCCCCTCGCAGAAGCCCTGGTCACGGACGACGGCAAGCGCCTGTACCCGATCAACGATGGAATCCCGGTCCTGCTGGAAGGCGAGTCGATCATGATGGAGCAGATCGTTTGAAGATCCGGGCTAACCAGCTTTCGCCGCACCTGAAGAAATCGCTCGCTCCCTGCTACCTCGTCACCGGAGACGAGCACCTGCTCGTCTCCGAGGCGCTCGATGAGATTCGCGACGCTGCCCGTGAGCGCGGTTTCGGCAATCGCGAGTTGCACGTCGCGACGACGGGTTTCGACTGGGGACAGTTGACGGCCGGCGCCGGCAACCTGTCGCTGTTTGCCGAGCGGCGCATCGTCGAGTTGCGCTTGCCGACGGGCAAACCCGGCCGCGCCGGCGGACAGGCAATCGTCGACCTCGTCGAACGGGCCGGCCCCGACTTGCTGTTCATCGTCACCGGCCCGAAGCTGGACAAGGGCGCCGCCGCATCGAAGTGGGCCAAATCGCTCGACGAAAAAGGCGTCAGCCTGGCCGTGTGGCCGATCGGGGTGCGCGAGTTACCCGGCTGGATCGCGAACCGGATGCTCCGGGCCGGCCTGCAACCGGACCGCGACGCGGTGACCATGATCGCTGACAGGGTCGAAGGCAACCTGCTGGCTGCGGGCCAGGAAGTCGAGAAACTGCGCCTGCTGCTCGGCGAAGGTGTCGTGACGGCCGACGACGTCGCGTCCGCCGTCGCAGACAGCAGCCGCTTCGACGTCTACAAGCTGACCGACGCCGCCATGGCGGGCGACGCCCGGCGCGCGATCAGGATTCTGGGCGGTCTCAGGGCCGAGGGCGTGGAGCCCGTCATCGTCATGTGGGCGCTGACCCGCGAATTGCGAACGCTCGCGACGCTCGACGACGCGGTCCGCCAGGGCACCGATCTCGGCGGCGCAATGCGGGCGGCTCGCGTCTGGAACAACCGCCAGGGACTCGTGCGAAGCTGCATCGGCCGGCACCGGCGGGGCGACTTTCACCGCATGCTCAAGGCGAGCGGGCGCGCCGACGCGGCCGCCAAGGGCCAGCGTCACGGTGATCCCTGGCAGATGGCGGCCGACATCGTCATCGGGATGGCGAACGCATGAGGCCGATCGGCGTCTTCGGCGGCACGTTCGACCCGATTCACTACGGTCACCTGCGATCCGCGTTCGAAATGTTGCAGGCGCTGCGGTTCGACGAGGTCCGTTTCGTGCCCTGCGGCGACCCGCCGCATCGCGGCCTCACCTACGCGAGCGCCGAGCAGCGCTTCGCTCTCGTGCGGCTCGCGATCGACGGGCAGCGAGGTTTCGTCGCCGACGACCGGGAGCTCGGCCGGGACGGGCCGTCTTACACGGTCGATACGCTCGCGTCGCTGCGCGCGGAATTTTCGGAGCGGAGCCTGGGTCTGATCGTCGGGATGGACGCGTTTCTCGGACTGCCGGGCTGGCATCGCTGGAACGAGATTCTCGACTATGCACACATCGTGGTCGCCCACCGGCCCGGCTGGAAGGCACCCGACATCGGCGTGCTCGGCGACCTTATCGCCGAGCGTGGCACGCACCGCATCGACGCGCTGCACGAAACGACGCACGGCAGACTGCACATACACGCGGTCACGCAACTCGAGATTGCCTCGACGGAGATCCGCGACCTGGTCGCGGCCGGCAGGGACCCGCGGTTCCTGATGCCGGACGCGGTATGGGACGCTATCGACGAACTGGGACTCTACGCGGCTGAAGCCGCTCCTACAGCGGCCGGAACCGCGCCCACAGCGGCCGGAACCGCGCCCACAGCGGCCGGAGCCGCAGCTACAAGGGAGAACTGATTTGCACCATCGCGAGAACCACGCATGAACAGCGAAGCACTGACCGACCTGGTCGTCGACGCCCTCGACGACATCAGGGCTCAGGACATCGTGCGGCTCGACGTCCGCGACATGACGACCGTAACCGACTACATGGTCGTCGCCAGCGGCACGTCGAACCGGCACGTCAGGGCGCTGGTCGAAAACGTCGCGGAAAAGGCCGGCAAGGCCGGTCACCGTCCGCTCGGGATCGAGGGCGAGGAAGGTAGCGAGTGGGTGCTGCTCGACCTGCAGGACACGCTCGTTCACGTCATGCTGCCCGAGGTGCGTGAGTTCTATAACCTGGAGAAACTCTGGTCGCTTTCCCCGCATGGGGGCGCGGCGGCAACCGACGGATGACCCGTGCACATTCGCTTGCTCGCCGTCGGTGACCGCCAACCGTCCTGGGTCGACGACGCCGTCGGCGCCTACGCCGGGAGGCTGCCTCGCGAGTGGCGGTTCCGGGTCGACGTCATCCCGACGGTTCGTCGCTCGAAGAACGACCGGTCGGGGCGGGCGACGGACGCCGAAGGAAGGCGGATAGTCGGCAAGGTCGGTGCGACCGAGCAACTGATATTGCTCGACGGATGCGGCAAGCAGCTCAGCAGCGAAGGTCTGGCCGCGAAACTCGGCGACTGGCAGAACGACGGCCGCGACCTGTGTTTCGTCATCGGCGGTCCTGACGGCGTATCGGACGCCTGCCGGCGGCGGGCCGACTTCACCTGGTCGCTGTCGCAGCTGACCCTGCCGCACGGTCTCGCGCGCATACTGTTCGCAGAGCAGCTGTACCGGGCGCATACGCTGCGATCGGGACATCCGTACCACCGCGCCTGACGATCGATACATGGACACGGATGCACGCCTCTACCTGGCCTCGACGTCGCCCCGGCGACGCCGGCTCCTGGCGTCTCTCGGTATCGACTTCGAGATCGCGGACGTGGACGTCGACGAGACGCCGCTGGAGGACGAGCCGGCCGCAGACATGGTGCTGCGCCTCGCCGTCGCCAAAGCCGGGGCGGCGGCTGCGGGCGCCCGCGACCTCGTCCTGGCAGCGGATACGGCGGTCGTCGTCGACGACGAAACGCTCGGCAAGCCGTGCGCCAAAGCCGACGCACTGCAAATGCTCGAGCGGCTTTCGGGGCGCGCGCACCGGGTACTGACGGGCGTGGCCCTGCGCGGACCGCACGGAATGCACACGGCGCTGTCGGATACCGATGTGTATTTCCGCGAAATCGGTCGCGACGAGGCGCTCGCATACTGGCAAAGTGGTGAACCGCGGGACAAGGCAGGCTCGTATGCGGTGCAGGGTCTGGGCGGCGCGCTCGTTCGACGCATGGAGGGGAGCTATTCGGGTGTCGTCGGACTGCCCGTGTTCGAGACCGTGGCGTTGCTGCGCGACGCGGGCCTCGACGTAATGGCGACGATGAGAAGCAATGACTGACGAGTCCCTCAAAGAAGAGATACTGATCAACGTGACGCCGAGCGAGGTGCGCGCTGCGCTGCTCGAGACGGGCGTCCTCCAGGAAGTCTACGTCGAGCGCTCGTCGTGCCGCGGGCTCATCAGCAATATATACAAAGGCCGGGTACTCCGTGTGCTGCCGGGTATGCAGGCGGCGTTCATCGACATCGGGCTCGAGCGAACGGCATTCCTGCACGCATCGGATATCGCGGCCGGTGAATCGCACAGCGACGCTGCGGAGGTGCCGGACATTCGCGAACTCGTTCGTGAAGGCGACGAGATCATGGTGCAGGTCGTCAAGGACCCCCTCGGCAACAAAGGAGCGCGGCTGACGACCTACGTAACGCTGCCGTCGCGGCACCTCGTACTGTTGCCGCGCAGCGATACGGTCGGCGTCTCCGCCCGTATCGAGGACGAGGAGGAACGCGAGCGCCTGCGGCACGTCGTGGAGGAACTGCTCGGCGAGCGGGAACTCGACTGCGGCGCGATAGTGCGCACGGTTGCGGAAGGCGCCGACGAAGAGACCCTGGCGGCCGATCTGCGCTACTCGCTGAAGCTGTGGGACGTCGTGCGCGCGGAGTTCGCGCACCGCGCTGTCAGGTCCCTGATCCACGAGGACCTGTCGCTGCCGCTGCGTGTCATGCGCGACATGGTGACCAGCCAGGTCGAACGCATCCTGGTCGATTCCGAAAGCGACTTCGAGGCGATGCAGGCGTTCGCCGCTACCTACCTGCCGGATGCGCGCCCCACCATGGAACTGTACCGGCGCCGCCGCCCGATCTTCGACCTGCACGGCATCGAAGACGAGATCCGCAGGTCGCTCGAGCGGAACATCCCGTTGAAGTCCGGCGGATACCTGATCTTCGACCAGACGGAAGCGATGACGACGATCGACGTCAACACGGGCGGCTACGTCGGGCACCGCAATCTCGAGGAGACGATCTATCGTACGAACCTGGAGGCGGCGATTGCGATCGCACGGCAGCTCAGGATCCGCAATCTGGGCGGCATCATCATCATCGACTTCATCGACATGGAAGAGGCCGACCACCGCGAGAACGTCCTGCTGGCGCTGGAACAGGCATTGTCGCGCGACCACGCCCGCCATCAGATCACCCCCGTTTCGCCCCTCGGTCTCGTCGAGATGACGCGCAAACGGACGCGCGAGAGCCTGCAGCACGTATTGTGCGAGGATTGCCCGGCCTGTTCGGGGCGCGGCTTCGTGATGACGCCCGAAACGGTCTGTTTCGAGATCTTCCGCGAGATTATTCGCCAGTCCCGCCAGTTCGAGTTCGACGAGGTCATGGTCCTGGCCAACGAGGGCGTCATCGAGTTGTTGCTCGACGAACAGGCCCGCAGCCTGGCGGAACTCGAAGAGCAGACGGGCAAGTCGATCCGGCTGCAGACGGAGTCTCTGTACCTGCAGGACCAGTTCGACGTGGTCCTGATGTAGCGGCGGGCGGCGATGAAACGGTTCTTGCGCAGACTCCTGAAGGTAACGGCTTACACGGCAGCGAGCGTGCTGATCCTGCTGGCCATCGTCGTCGGTCTGTTTCGTATGTTTCTGCCGCGGCTCCCCGAGTATCAGGAGGAGATCAAGCGCTGGGCCAGCAACGCCATCGGCATGCAGGTCGAGTTCTCGAGGATGAATGCGCGCTGGGGCCTGAGCGGTCCCGAACTCGACTTCTACGATACCGAGCTGATCCGGCCCGACAACCGCAAGCGCGCCATCGCGGCCAGCCGCGTCAGTGTCGGCGTCTCGGTTGCCAGCCTCGTGTTCGAGCGGCAATTCGTCGTCGATCACCTCGCGATACGCGACACGAGTATCGAGATACGGCAGCTCGAGAGGGGCGGCTGGTGGGTCCAGGGCACGACCATTCCCGAGATTCCACAGGCCCACAGCGGGGCGCCCGGGCGGCTCGGCAACATCGAAATCACCGGCGAAGAGATCGAGGTTCGGTTCCTGCAGCCCGGCGATGAGCGGCCGCGATACTTCCGCGTGCCGCGCGCGAACGTCAGGCTGGACGAAAGACGGGTGGCCGTCGATGCAGCGGTCCGCCTGCCCGGCGATCTCGGCCGGGGGATCGACGTCGTTGCGACGCAATTGCTGGATGTACCCGTCGAAGAGCGCATCTGGGACGTCATCGTCGAAGCAGACGACGTCCTGCCCGCAGGATGGGCAGAGCTGGTTCCTGCGGCTGCGGGTCGGCTGCTGGCGGGGAGCGGCGACGTCGACCTGTCTCTCGCATTGAACGGGCGCGGCATCCGAAGCGCCGTCGCCGAATTCGATCTCGAGGACGTGCTGCTGCAGTCTCGCGACGATTTCGACGTGGAGGG
>JAKSCZ010000346.1 GCA_022360335.1 Pseudomonadota bacterium | reverse complement strand
CGCTTGCGTAAGCGAATCCAAAATCAGTCGACGTACAGCGAGCTGACGGATTCGTCCTCGGCGATGCGGCGCATGGTTTCGGCCAGCATCTCCGCAACCGACAGCTGGCGGATCCTGGTGCAGGCCCGGGCTTCGTCGTTGAGTGGAATCGTGTCCGTGACGACCATCTCGTCGAGATTGGAATCCGAAATCCGGGAAACCGCCGGTCCGGAAAGGACCGGGTGGGTAATATAGGCCGCGACGCTTTCCGCGCCGTGCTCCTTGAGCGCCGCAGCCGCGTGGCACAGCGTGCCGGCCGTGTCGACCATGTCGTCGATCATGACGCAGTTCTTGCCGCCGACTTCGCCGATGATGTTCATGACTTCGGACTGGTTGGCCCTGGCGCGGCGTTTGTCGATGATCGCGAGATCGGCGTCGCCGAGCCGCTTGGCGAGTGCCCGGGCACGGACCACGCCGCCGACGTCGGGCGAGACGACGACCATGTCCTTGTACTTCTGCTTCCAGACGTCGGCCAGCAGGATCGGCGACGCATAGACGTTGTCCACCGCAATGTCGAAGAAGCCCTGGATCTGGTCGGCGTGCAGGTCGACGGTCAGCACACGGTCGATGCCGGCCGTGCCGATCAGTTTGGCGACGAGCTTGGCCGTAATCGGTACCCGGGAGGACCGCGGCCGGCGATCCTGGCGCGCGAACCCGAAATAGGGAATGACGGCCGTGATGCGGGCTGCCGATGCCCTGCGCGCCGCGTCCACCATGACCAGCATCTCCATGAGGTTCTCCGCTCCCGGCGGACAGGTCGGCTGGACGATGAAGGTTTCCCGCCCGCGAATGTTCTCCAGAATCTCGACGTTGATCTCACCGTCGGAGAAGCGGCCGACCTGGGCCCGCGCGAGGGGAATGCAAAGGTAACGGGCGATATCCTGAGCGAGCTGCGGGTGGGCGTTGCCCGAGAAAACCGCCATTGTTGCGAGATCCACGCTGTCTCCCCGTTATCAGGTGGCTGGGGCGGCAGGATTCGAACCTGCGAATCACGGGATCAAAACCCGTTGCCTTACCGCTTGGCTACGCCCCAAGTGAACCGATTGCAGTTTGCGGCGCAATTGTGCGGGGCGCCCCGGTGGGTGTCAACGATCAAAAAATAACCAGCGATCGATGACCATTCGCACCCGCGTATCGGCATTCGTCGCCGTCAGACTGCGCGGCATCGGCTGCCCGCCGCCCTCGCCGTAACGCGAGATTCTGACGGTCCAGCCGCTTTGCTCGAGATGCGCGAGGCGCCCCTCGTCGTCGAGTTCGGTAACGGCCGGCGAGCCGGGATCCGGAATCCCCAGCGCCCAGTAGCGCAGGCTCTCGACCGGAATGGTCCAGCCGTAGCGCCACCGGAGCTCGAACTCGGCATCCTCGAGCTCGGTCGCGACGCCGTCCCTGTCGGTCAACAGGATCGACCGGCCGTCGCCTTCGATGCGCAGCGTGCCGATACCCAGCGGGCCGCTGACTCTCGCATCGAATGCAGCGCCCCGCTGTTGCCAGTCGAACTTCGCATTGAAGCCGTCGTCCCCGGTCCTGACGGCGATCCGTCCCTTGAATTTCCAGTCCCGGACCTGGCCGAGAACGGCCGTGCGATCGCCCCAGCCCGCGATCGGCGGCAGGTCGACGGCATCGCGCGTCGCGGCGCAGCCGGCCAGCGCCAGGACGGCGACGATCGCTGCGAGCGAACCGCGCTCAGGGCGCATCGTCGAACAGGCGGGATCGAACGTCCTTCAGCAACGCGCTCCCGGGCGTCCTCTCTTCCGCGGCAAGCAGCCGCTCGAGCGCCTGGTCGCGGCGGCCGAGCGCGACGAGCGTCTCGACGATGTGTGCGGCGACTTCGTGATCCGGCAGCTTGCGGTAGGCGCGTTCGAGCTCGGCGAGCGCCTCCTCGTAGTGGCCGAGCCTGAACAACACCCAGCCCATGCTGTCGATGATGGCCGGGTTCTTCGGATCATAGCGCAATGCCTTGCGAATGAGTTTCTCCGCCTCGGCATAGCGGTCCGTGCGATCGGCCAGCGTGTAGCCGTAGGCGTTCAGCGCCAGGGCGCTTTTCGGCCAACGCCGGGCCGCATCGCCGTAAGCCGCCAGCGCATCGTCGAGCCGGTCCATGCGCAACAGCAGCTCGGCCCGGCTCAGCGCAATGCGCTCGTCGCCGGGACGG
>JAKSCZ010000172.1 GCA_022360335.1 Pseudomonadota bacterium | reverse complement strand
CTCGGTGATGCCGATGTAGTTGTCGAGCGACTTCGACATCTTCCGGGCGCCGTCGAGACCCTCGAGCAGCGGCGTCGTCATGACGATCTGCGGGTCCTGACCGTAGTCCTGCTGCAAGCGGCGGCCCACGAGCAGGTTGAATTTCTGGTCGGTTCCGCCGAGTTCCACGTCGGCCCGCAGCGCCACCGAGTCATAGCCTTGCACCAGCGGATACAGGAATTCGTGTATCGAGATCGACTGGCTGCCCTTGTAACGTTTCGCGAAATCGTCCCGCTCGAGCATCCGGGCGACCGTATGGTGCGCGGCCAGTTTGATCAGATCCGCGGCGTCCATCTCGCCCATCCAGGTCGAATTGAACTCGATTCGCGTCTTCTTCTCGTCGAGGATCTTGTAGATCTGCGCCTGGTAGGTCTGTGCATTGGCCTCGATTTCTTCGGGCGACAACGGCGGCCGGGTTGCGTTCTTGCCGGACGGATCGCCGATCATGCCCGTGAAATCGCCGACCAGGAATACGACCTCGTGTCCCAGGTCCTGGAACTGCCGCATCTTGTTGATCAGAACGGTGTGGCCGACGTGCAGGTCGGGCGCGGTCGGGTCGAAACCCGCCTTGACGATGAGCGGCCGGCCGAGTTTCAGCTTCGCCTCGAGCCCCTCCCCGGGCAGGACTTCGTCCGTCCCTCGACTGAGCTCGGCGAGTTGTCGCTTGATGCTGCTCATGGCCGCGAACTGTAGCATCCCCGCAGGATTTTGACCTCCAAAATACCAGCCGGTAGAGTAACGGCATCCAGCCTACCGGGGACGCAGACTTGAATCGTCCGGCAAGCCCATTACTCCACGATTACAAGCATTCTGCCGCCGGGAAACCTGCCAAATCCAAAGCCCTTCAATGGTTCGCAGCCGGCCTGGGACTCCCCCTGGTCGTCGTCGCGATACTCAGGATAGCCGACAGCGACGCACCGCCGCCCCCCGAACCGGAGACGCCCTTCATGGTCGCGGCCGACGCGTCGGCGCCGGGCGTCGACGACCGGGATGCCGGCGACATCGCGAGCGAAGTGCGCACATCCGAGACCGCTGCCCCGTCGCAACCCGAATTCGACAAGATCACGCTCGAGGTCGGTCGCGGCGACACGATGGAAAAGCTCTTTCGCGAGAATGCACTCGACGTTGTCGAGTTGCTCACGATCGCGCGACTCGACGAGGCGAAAAAGCGGTTCCGGAGCATCAAGCCCGGCGATGCGTTCGAGGTCGAACACGACGAGGGCAGCATCGTCAGCATGTATTCGG
>JAKSCZ010000236.1 GCA_022360335.1 Pseudomonadota bacterium | reverse complement strand
GCCCTCGCGATCATCTACGCACTGACCGATCCCGTGCTGCGGCCGTTTCGCCGCATCATCCCGCCGATGGGCGGCATCGACCTGTCCCCTCTGTTCGCGATGATCGCCCTGATGGCGCTGTCCATCATCGTCTCCGGCATCCGCCCGCCGGCGATGTAAACCGCGACGGCATGCCCCGGTGCCGGCTGTTTTTCGTCAATAAAGCCGCAAATGGTTTATAGTCAAGGAAAAAAGAGGGGGTAGTTTCATGACGTTGGCGAGAACTCTGATCTCTTTTTCGCTGCCCGCCCTGCTCGTCGCGTGCGGCGGGCCCGGCGACAACGCGACCGTACCCGAGGCGCAGCCGGCTGAAGCGACCTCGGCCGATATCGGCGCGTACGTCGTCCATTTTAGCGCACAGTCGACGGATCAGTTGCCGCCCGAAGTCGCACGCGCCTACAACATCGTCCGCAGCAAGAACCGGGCAATGCTGAACGTCTCGATCATCCGCGAATCCGACGGCACGCCGGTCGCCGGCGCCGTCACGGTCAAGACGGTCAACCTGACGGGCCAGCTCAAGAACGTCACGATGCGCAAGATCGAAGAACCCGGAGACGTTATCGCGATCTACTACATCGGAGAGACGCCGGTCGCTAATCGCGAGACGCTCGTCTTCGATATCAGCGTGATGCCGGAGGGCGAAGACCGCGCTTTTGAGGTTCGCTTCAAGCGGCAGTTCTATACCGACGGCTGAATCGAGTGAATTTCGGATATCTCGGTACGGGCGCGAACGCGCCCGCTTTTTCCTTGTTGCGCGTACCGCAGAAACGCCCGAAAAAAAAGACCTTCTTGCGGTTATCACACGGAACGAAAAGTGGTATCTTCGCTGCGCTTTTTACTACGGGCGCGAGCCCGTTTCGTTATTTTCAGGGAGTTAGTTTTTCATGGCAGCGAACACCAAGAAGCCACCAACCAAGTCCGAAATCCATGCGAAGATCGTCGAGGACACCGGCCTCACGCGCAAGGACGTTGCAGCCGTTTTCGAATCGCTGAACGGTCAGATCAAGAAGAACCTGGGCGGTCGTGGCGCCCCCGGCCTCTTTACGATTCCGGGCCTCCTCAAAATGCGCGTCGTGAAAAAACCGGCTCGCAAGGCCCGCAAGGGCGTCAACCCGTTTACGGGCGAAGAGATGATGTTCAAGGCCAAACCTGCGACGAAGGCCGTCAAGGTTTCGCCGTTGAAGGGCCTCAAGGACATGGTCTGACCGGCATCGCCGAAGGATTCCGAAAGAGCCGGGCACTGCCCGGCTTTTTTACGGTGTCAGTCACCCGTTACGAACGTGATGACGGCCTCCCGGAGTTCGCCCAGGCGGCCGTGGAAGAAGTGTTCGCCGCCGTCGACGATCAGAAGCTCCGGGCCGGGATCGAGGCTGTCGAACCACTCGACGGTTTCCGCGATATCGACGAGCTCGTCCTCGTCGCCTTGCACGATCAGCCACGGGCACTGCGGTTGCGCTTCGGGACCCGAAGCGAGGCGGCCGAGCGCGGGCGCCACGCTGACCAGCCCGTCGACGTGCCCGGCGGCGGCCGCCTTCACTGCAATCGCGGCGCCGAACGAGAAGCCGGCAAGCCAGATCGGAGAATCGGGGTGTCGCCCGCCGAGCCAGCGCAACGCCGCCAGCGCATCGTCGAGTTCACCGATGCCGCAGTCGAAGCGCCCCTCGCTCCGCCCGACGCCCCGGAAATTGAACCGCAGGGACTCGAAGCCGGACCTGACGAACGCGCGCGCCAGCGTGTGTGCGACCTTGTTGTGCATCGTGCCGCCATGCTGCGGGTGCGGGTGACAGACGATCGCGCAACCCTCGAGCGCGCCCCCGCCCGGCCGTTCGACGACGGCCTCGAGACGGCCGACAGGCCCTTCGACGAACAGTTTCTCGCTCACGGGGTGCTTGGACATTCCGGCTTCCGGGTGGATAGGGCCTCGATTATTACTGTAAAATTATGACCTTATACGGTCCGTGGTGACGTCATGAACGGCAGCATCGAGCTCGAAGCAAAGTATTGTGCCCGCAATTACCATCCGCTGCCCGTCGTTCTGACCCGCGGCGAGGGCGTGTACGTGTGGGACGAGGACGGCAAGAAGTACCTCGACATGATGAGCGCTTACTCGGCGGTCAGTCACGGTCATGCCAACCCGCGCCTCGTCAAACTCGTGCAGGAGCAGGCCGCGACCCTGACGATCGTCTCGCGCGCGTTTCACTCCGACCGCCTCGGACCGTTCCTCGCACGCGCCTGCGAGCTGACCGGCATGGACAAGGCGCTGCCGATGAATACCGGCGCCGAAGCCGTCGAGACGGCCATCAAGGCGGCGCGCAAGTGGGCGTACACGGTGAAGGGCGTCGCGGCCGACCGCGCCGGCATCATCGCCTGCAACGGCAATTTTCACGGCCGCACGATGGCAGCCGTCGCCATGTCGGACGAGCCGCAGTACCAGGCCGGTTTCGGTCCGTTTCCCCCGGGCTTCACGAACGTGCCCTACGGCGACATCGATGCGCTGGCCGGCGCCATCGACGCCAACACGGCGGCGTTCATCGTCGAACCGATACAGGGCGAAGGCGGCATCATCGTTCCGCCCGAAGGCTACCTGAGCGCAGCGGCCGAACTCTGTCGCAAGGAACGCGTGCTGCTCCTCGCCGACGAAATCCAGACCGGTCTCGGCCGCACCGGCAAATTCCTCGCATGCGAACACGAAGACGTCGTGCCTGACGGCCTGATTCTCGGCAAGGCGCTGGGCGGCGGCGTCGTCCCGGTTTCGATGTTCCTCGCGCGGCGTGAGGTCATGAACGTATTCACGCCGGGCGATCACGGCAGCACGTTCGGCGGCAATCCGTTCGGCGCGGCGATCGGGCTCGAAGCGCTCGACATCCTCGTCGAAGACGGCCTGACGGCGAACAGCGCCGCGATGGGCGAGTACCTGCTCGAACGGCTGCAAGCGATCGACAGTCCGCTGATCCGCGAGGTTCGCGGGCGTGGCCTGTTCGTCGGACTCGAGATCGATGCCGCGCTGGCGGACGCGCGTTCGATCTGCACGGCGCTCATGGAACGCGGCCTGCTCAGCAAGGAAACGCACCGGACCGTGGTCCGCCTGGCGCCGCCGCTGGTCATCGGCAGAGCCGAGATCGACTGGGCGGTGCAGCAGATTCGCGACGTCGTCGAAGAAGCCGACAGGGTCCGGCTCGCAAGTTGAGGCGCTGAAACAGGAACCACCGTATGCCCGAGCTCACCGTCATTCACCTCAGTCTGCTCGCACTGCTTACGGTTGCCGCTGCGGTCGCCGGGTGGGTGTTGCGCGGCAATCGATCGGAACGGGAAAAGACGGCGATCGGCGCAGGCTGGCAGGAGCGGATGGACGCGCAGCGCAGGGAGCACGAGCGTCTTCTCGAGCAGAACAAACGCCTTATGGAACGGGTCAGCCGGTACCGGGCTGCGGACGAAGACCCCTTGCTACACAAGGACGAGCGCATCGCAACGCTGACCAAAGCGCTCGAGAACTGGCAGAAGCGCCTGCCGCCCCTCATCGAAAGATTTCGCCTGCGCAACGCGCAAGCCGGGCGTTTCGAGGCGGAACTCGACGAGGCACGCGAGCGCATACGCGAACTCGAGACCCGGCTCGCCGGGCCGCGGGAACGGGAGACACGCATCGAGCCCGTTCACGATGCCGAGGAGCTGACCGACGGACTCGAGGCATCCAACGATCCCGACGAAACCGCGGTCGACGAGATCGTAACGGCCGTCGAAGACGCCGTGGCGCAGAACTCCCGGCCGGGTGTCGCTCCGGAAGGTTCGTTCGACGACCGCGACGATCTGCAGCGAATCAGGGGCGTCGGCCCGACCATCGAGAAGACGCTCAACGAACTGGGAATTTTCCGTTTCGAGCAGATCGCGGACATGGGCGAATACGACATCGATCGCGTCGCACGCAGATTGAAGGGCTTTCACAGCCGCGGCTACCGCGAAGACTGGATCGGGCAGGCGCGGGAACTCCTGGGCCAGGCAGCCCGCGCCTGATCCTTGACGCCCGTTCGACGCAAGGTACTGGTCGCCGTGAGCTTGCTGACCGGGCTTGCCTGGTCGCTGCCGATGCAGACGGGTCGTCCGGCCGAAATCGCCTCGACGGTATCCACGCCGCCGGTGCTGCGCTTCGACGTGGAAGCACGTCGCGGCACCGTCACGATGGCCGGGCACACACGATCGAAGCGCCACGAGGATCGACTGGTCCGGGCAGCCGTCGAGTCCTTTGCAGACCAGCAAATCCGAACCCGGTTCATACCGCTGGGCGTGGCGCCGGACTGGTGGAGTGACGCAACCACCCTGCTGGTCGCCGCACTGTCGTCCCTGGAATCGCCGACCGCCCGTATGCGCGAACGTCGGCTGCGGATCGAGGCACTCAGCGCCGACGAAAGCGTTTCCGCACTGCAGCTCGGGTCGCTGCGAACCGTCCTCCCCGAGTCCGTCGAACTGTCGATTGCCATAGCGGACAGCGGGGGCGCCGTGGATACGGCCGACTTGTGCGAGCGGGCATTCGCTCGATTCGACCACGGACCCGTCGGCTTCGAGGAATCGGGCGTCGTATTGTTGTCGTCCGCTTACCCGATTCTGGACCGCGTCATCACGCTTGCCGATGCCTGCCGCGACTCGACGATCTCGATCACGGGCCATACCGATGCGTCGGGAAGCGATGCCTGGAACCGGCAGCTCAGCCTGGCGCGCGCACGCGCGGTCGCGGACTATCTCGCAGCGCGCGGCATCGACCGGGAACGCTTCATCGTCACGGGCGCCGGGTCCTCACGCCCGGCCGCAGACAACCGGACGCCCTATGGACGCAGCATCAACCGCCGCATCGACATTCGATTCTCACGCGCAGACTGAAGCTATTCGGGCGCGGTCAGTCCGACCAGCTCGATCTCGAACAGCAGCGTCGCATCGGGCGGCACCGGCGGCTTGCCGCGTACACCGTATCCGAGTTCAGGCGCGATGCGCAGCTCGCGCTTCTCCCCGAGGAGCATGCAGCGAACGCCCAGGTCCCATCCGGCAATCACCTGTCCGGCATCGAGCTGGAACTGGAACGGCTGCACGCCTCCGGACGACCAGATTTCCTCGCCACGCCCCCCCTGTGCGGTCTCATCGTACAGCCACAGGGTCGTGTGCACGTCCGCGTAGTCCCCGCTCGCGGCAGCCCGGCCGTAGCCGTGCGTCGTGATCGTCGCAACGAGACCGTCGCGGATATTGACGACGCCGTTTTCGTCGGGCTGCGGGCATGCCGGTCGTTCGCTCACGGCGGTCCGGGGCGGAGCCGTATCGGCGGATTCGGGCGCCGCCTGCTGCGCCTGACCGCAGGCCGAGAGAAAAACCGCCGCCGCCACGGCAGTCGTCGTTCGTGCATTGCTCATTCGGACCTGTCCTCGAAATCCAGAGATGCGGAGTTGATGCAGTATCGCAGACCGGTCGGCCGGGGACCATCCTCGAAGACGTGCCCGAGGTGCGCATCGCAGGCGGAGCAGACGACCTCGACCCGCTCGATGCCGTGCGACGTATCCCTCTTCGTCGTCACGGACTCGCCGGCCAGCGGCAGCCAGAAGCTCGGCCATCCCGAGCCCGAGTCGTACTTGTGCTCCGAACTGAACAGCGCTGCATCGCAGCACACGCAACGGTAGGTGCCGTCGGCCTTGTGGTCGAGGTATTTGCCGCTAAACGGGCGTTCCGTCGCCGAGCGTTGCGTTATCCGGTATTGCTCCTCGTCGAGTTTTGAGCGCAGGTGCTCGTCGGTCGGCCTACTCATGCGTCTCTCCCGGCGCCAGATCGAGCAGCAACCTGTTCATACGGTGGACGTAGGCTGCCGGGTCGTCGAGTTGCGAGCCCTCCGCCAGCAGCGCGTGGTCGAGGACGATGTTCGAGAGCTCGTCGAAGCGCTTGTCGTCCGTCTCGCCGGAGAGGCGCCCGACCAGGGGATGATCGACGTTGATCTCGAGAATCGGTTTGGACTCCGGGAGCTCCTGCCCGCTCGCCTCGAGCATGCGCCGCATCTGCGGGTTCAGATCGTGCTCGCCCGCAACCACGCATGCCGGCGAATCGACGAGCCGCCGG
>JAKSCZ010000117.1 GCA_022360335.1 Pseudomonadota bacterium | reverse complement strand
TCGCGCGCCAGGTGCAGGCCCTGCCCGAGAACGAACAGGACATGGTGTTGCCGCGTGCATTGCTCAGTGCGCTGCGCCGATTCAGCACCACGCGCAATATCCAGGACGTATCGAGCAATACGCGAGACATCTTCGAATCGGAAGCCGAGCGGCTCGAGTCGGAGTTGTCGATGATCCGCTACATCTCCTGGGCGATCCCGTCGATCGGTTTCATCGGTACCGTGCGCGGCATCGGCGAAGCGCTCGCACAGGCGGACAAGGCCGTGAAAGGCGATATCGCAGGCGTGACGCAGAGCCTCGGCGTCGCCTTCAACTCGACCTTCATCGCGCTGCTGATCTCGATCTTCCTGATGTTCCTCGTGCACCAGCTACAGCTCATGCAGGAGCGACTCGTGTTCGACAGCGAGACCTATTGCGACGACAAAGTGATCCGGCACCTGAAGGCGGACTAGGGCCCGGGAACGCAGCGTATGACATTGCTGGCAGCACATCTGAACGACGCCGGCCTGCTGTTCACCGACGGCGAGCGTATCCTGGCGCGGGAGCCGGGCTTCGCGCTCCTCGAGGACGACGGGCTCGTTACGGGGCGCAGCGCCTGGGCCAGCGCGAGCCTGAAGCCGCGCCGCATCCAGAATCGCTACTGGTCGAAGCTCGACACCGGTCCGCTTCCGGACCGCCGCTTCCGGCACCTGTCCGCCGCCGATCTCGTCAGCAGCCAGCTCGAGACGCTGTGGCAGCGGGTTGCGAAACCGGGCGATCGCCTGGCGCTGGCCGTACCCGGCTACATGAGCAAAGACCAGCTCGGACTCTTGCTCGGCGTTGCAACGGAACTGCACATTCCCGTCGTGTCGATGGTCGATGCGGCCGTTGCGGCGACGCGGCGCGAGTACGGCAATGCGGTGCCCGTGCACGTCGACCTGAGTTTGCACGCGGCGATGCTGACGCGGCTGTCGCAGGACGGGCAAGCGCAGTTCGAGCGCGCCGCCGTCTTCGACGAGAGCGGCATGCTCGATCTGTACGATCTCTGGCTGCGATTGATCGCCGAGAACTTCGTTCGGCAATCGCGCTTCGATCCGCTGCACACGGCGGAGACGGAGCAGTCCCTGCAGGACAGGATGTTCGACTGGCTCGCCACCGCGTCGAGCGGCGATACCGTGGCGCTGGAGATCGGGTACCGCGGCATCGCGCATCGCGCCGAGATCGAGTCGATCGAATTCGTCGCGGCGGCGACGCCGGTGTACCAGACGATCGTCAGCAACCTGCGCGCGCTGTACCGCGCCGGAGAGACGCCTGCGTTGCAGCTGTCCGACCGCGCCGCACGCATGCCGGGACTCGCCGACACGCTCAAGGCGCGGGTCGGCGGCGAGGCATTCCTGCTCGAACCGGGCGCGACGGCGCGCGGCGTCATTCGGCGCTGCACGGAAAACCGGCCCGGGCGTGCCGTCACGCTGGCGCGGCATCTGCCGTGGGACCAGTCCCGCGTCAGTGTCGAAGCGGACGACGATCGCGATGCGTCACAGCCGACCCACGTGCTGCTCGGCGACCGTGCGACGCCGATCGGCGAACGGACGCTGGTGCTCGGTACGCGGCCTCTGGAAGGGGAGCGCTGGCTCGACCTTCAACAGGGTACGGCCGGCGTGTCGCGACGGCACTGCGAAATCGCGGCCGTGAACGGACAGTGCGTGGTCAGCGATCACAGCCGTTACGGGACCTTCCTGAACGGCCATCGGATC
>JAKSCZ010000267.1 GCA_022360335.1 Pseudomonadota bacterium | reverse complement strand
GTCGCACCTGACGCGTCGATGGATGCGCTCGAAGAGCTGACGGGCCACGCCGAGGTGATTCTGCAGCGGCTCGAGTTGCCCTATCGCGTCGTCACGCTGTGCTCGGGCGACATAGGCTTCGGCTCGACCAAGACCTACGATATCGAAGTCTGGCTGCCGGGACAGGCCCGTTACCGCGAAATCTCCTCATGCAGCAACTACAACGACTTCCAGGCCCGGCGCATGAAGGCGCGCCGCCGCGATCCCGTATCGGGCAGGTCCGGGGTCATCCACACGCTCAACGGCTCGGGCGTGGCGGCGGGCAGGGCGCTGATCGCCGTCATGGAGAACTACCAGCAGGCGGACGGCAGCATCCGCGTGCCGGACGTGCTGCGATCGTATATGGGCGGACAGACGACGATCGGCGCCTAGGCCGTCGCGACTACCACGGCAGCTCGTAGCCTTCCGCGTGCCGGAAGGTGCCGCTGCGGTCGAGCGTCAGCTCGTCGATGCGGTCGATCAGCCCGCGTGCGGATTCCGACGCGGGAATACCCTGGCGTCCGGTCATGTCGGTCGCCACGAGGCCGGGGTGCAGCAGGGCAA
Source organism: Pseudomonadota bacterium (assembly GCA_022360335.1). Taxonomy (GTDB): domain Bacteria; phylum Pseudomonadota; class Gammaproteobacteria; order Steroidobacterales; family Woeseiaceae; genus UBA1847. The sequence goes on along the minus strand of JAKSCZ010000267.1, from coordinate 2,830 downwards.
CGGCGATGCCGCGCGGCCTGAACTCGTGCATCAGGTTTGTGCCGATCATGTTGACGGCCGTTTTCGAGGCCCGGTATCCCCAGTTGCCGCCCGATCCGTTGTCGTCGATCGAGCCGACCCGGCTCGTGATGATCGCGACCTTCGACCCGGCGTGCAGGTTGCCGGCGAGCGCTTCGGTGACGCGCAGGGGGCCCAGCGCGTTGACACGGTACTGTTCGAGCATGGCGTCGTAGTCGAGTTCGCCGAAGGCGTCGCGACGCAGGATTCCGGCGTTGTTGATCAGCACGTCGATCGGCCGATCGCCCAGTGACGTCTTGAGCCGGCCGACCGACGCGCCGTCACCGACATCGACACCGTCGATTACGCGGATTCCGAGTGCGGCCAGGGCGGGGCTTCGCCGGCGGCAGACGCCGATGACGTCGTCGCCGCGTGCGTGAAGCTGCGTGACGAGTTCGAGACCGATACCGCGGTTACAGCCGGTGACGAGGGTAGTGGGCATGTTGCTCCCCGGATTTCGCGAACGGGAAATAAGGTGTCAGTCACCCTATTTCCCAGGGGAAATTGAGGTGCCAGTCACTCTATTTTCCGGTCACCGTACCGCAATCGGTCGTCGGCGAGAAGTGCTGTGGCGCCTGCGACGGAAAGGAGGAGCGACTGTAACGTATCCAACTGATTCCGGCGGGCTATTCGAGTATGCTCGGATTCGGCTTCAGTTTTGGTAACAACGGCAATGTCGTTCGGTCCGGTTCCGCAACAAACGGAGTTCGCTCCCGGCAGGTCGGGTCTTCTGCTGCTCTTGGTGATGTTGTCATGCGCGGCTGCCGAGGTCGCGGCTCACGATGGCCCGGAGCAGGACGTCGAGGAAATCGTCGTGACCGGTCGCTGGACCGACCTGGCCGGCGCTGCGATCTCGGCATCCGAAGGGATCATCGGGCAGGAGGAGTTCGATGTTCGGCCGAGACTGCGTACTGGCGAGGTTCTCGAGGTTGTCCCGGGTCTGATCATCACGCAGCACAGTGGTACCGGAAAGTCCAACCAGATGTTCCTGCGCGGCTTCAACCTCGATCACGGCACCGATTTCAGTACGTCGATCGACGGGATGCCCATCAACATGCCCAGCCACGGTCACGGTCAGGGTTACACCGACCTGAACTTCCTGATCCCGGAACTCATCGAGAGCGTCGAATTCAGGAAAGGTCCCTATCACGCCGCTGTCGGAGACGTCTCGTCGACGGGTTCGGCGCACCTGTCGACGTTCAGGGTCTTGCCGGAATCGATGCTCAAGATCGGTGTCGGCGAGAATGGTCATCGTCAGCTTCTCGTTGCCGACAACGTAGATACCGGAACCGGTAACTGGTTGTTTGCCGCTCAGGGCCATGTCTACGACGGACCGTGGGTGGATATCGAGGAGGACTTGCAACGCCTCAACGGCGTATTGCGCTACTCGCAGCAAACCGACCGCGACAGCCAGTGGGATGTCATGCTGATGGGCTACGATGCGAGCTGGAACTCCCCGGACCAGATCGCGCAACGGGCAATCGAAAGCGGTCTCGTCGATCGGCTGGGCTCGCTGGACCCGACGATCGGCGGAGAGACGTCACGTTACAGCGTGTCGGGATCGCTACTTCGCCAATTCGCGGGCGATCGTCAGCTGCATGCCCACGCCTATGTAATCGACTACGACCTGGAACTGTTTTCCAATTTCACCGTTTCGTACCAGGGACAGGGCCAGGCTGGCCACTGTCCGATCCGACGCGGTCGTTGAATCCGCACTCGGTTTCCATGCGCAGGCAGAAACCCGGTGGAATGAAAAATGGCGCACGCTGTTCGGCATTCGGGCCGACTACTTCGATTTCTCCGTTCGGAGCAATTTGCCAGCCAACTCGGGCGATACGGACGACGCCATTGTGGCGCCGAAGCTCAGTGTCGTTTATGCACTGAATGCCGATTCAGAAATGTATCTCAGCGCGGGCCGCGGCTTTCACAGCAATGACGCCCGCGGCACGACAATCCGGATCGACCCGAACACCGGCCTCCCGGCAGAACGAGTCGACCCGCTTGTCGCTTCGACGGGTGCGGAATTGGGATTCCGTACCTTTTGGAACGAGAAGCTGAATCTCTCGGCGTCCCTGTGGTACCTGGAACTGGATTCGGAGCTGTTGTTCGTCGGCGATGCCGGAATCACAGAGCCGAGCCGACCCAGTCGTCGCTACGGTATCGAATTGCCGATCTACTACCGCTTCGGCAACTGGGTCGTCGATTTCGAGCTGGGGTTGACGAACAGCCGTTATGTCGATGACGATCCCGCCGGCGATGAAATCCCCGGTTCGATCGAGCGTGTGATCGCCGCGGGCATCGCGGCGCAATACCCGAGCGGGGTCTACGGCAGTTTGCGCGCGAGGTATTTCGGTGATCGGCCATTGATCGAGGACGGTAGCGTGCGATCTGAATCATCGACTGTCCTCAGCTTGCTGCTGGGCCATCGGCGAGACTCGATTGATTTCAGGGTGGAGGTCCTGAATCTCCTGGACGCCGAAGACCAGGATATCGCGTAATCGCGTACTACTACGCCTCGCGTCTTGCCGGAGAACCTGCTGGCGGCGTCGATGACCTGCACCTGCATCCGATGGAGCCGCGTACGGTACGGGCCGCCTTCACGTGGCATTTCTGAGCCGGCACCGTTTTTCGGACACCATGTTCCCGGGACTGGCGGAGAGGGTGGGATTCGAACCCACGAAGGGCTATCAACCCTTGCTGGTTTTCAAGACCAGTGCATTCAACCGCTCTGCCACCTCTCCGATGCCCGGTTGTGCGACCGCGAATTGTGCTC
>JAKSCZ010000597.1 GCA_022360335.1 Pseudomonadota bacterium | reverse complement strand
CGCCGGGCACCGCCCCATCCACGCGGGGGCGTCGGCACCGCAGTCGGCGCAGCGGAACACGGATCGGGCTCTCCCCATGCCGCCGAACCTACGCAGGGGGTGTGACAGCTCCCCGCCAACGACCTCCCCCCCAGGCGTTCTTGTGACGCTTGATGGCCATAGTGGCCATCAAGCGTCACAAGAACGAGCGGAGTGAGGAGCGGAGGGGCGAGCGGAGGCGTCGTGGTGGGGTGTGGACCTCGATCTCGAGGGAGGGCTGCACGAGCGCCGCGACCGGCTCGGCGCCCCGCTCGAGCAGGCCGAGGTCGTCGAGGACCGGGAAGGACGCCTCCTCGACCGTGGCCGCCTCGGGGTGTGCCGGCGGGTGCCAGACCGTGAGCCTGCCGATCGCCTCGTCCCTCCTCGGGTACCAGCCGACGACGGGGTCGGACACCTCGGGTGCGGTCAGCGGCTGTCCGGTCCCGACCAGGCGGAGCTCGGCGCCACCGCCCTCGGCGAACGAGCGGTAGCGGCGGCAGCGACCCTCGGACCACTCGGCGTCGACGGCCAGCCGCTCGTGCCGCCACGGCATCGACCACAGGAGGCGGGGGAGGACCGCGAGGCGGCTCGCGAGCGCCGTGCCGAAGAACCACACCCCACGCTCCTCCCCGACGCGAACGTAGGTGCGGTAGTGGACCTGTGCGCACGACAGCCGGGCGAAGGGCAACCCGCGGAACCGGAGGTCGCCGTAGCGGTAGAGGACGGCGGACACGATCGGAGCCGACGTCCCGTCGAGGGTGACCGGCCGGGGCTCCACGCCCTCCGGCAGCAGACGATCGACGACGTCGAGAGGGACGGCCCACGAGACGATGGCGACGTCGACCAACGTCGCCCGGCCGTGGGCGAGGCGGGGGCGGGGACGGGCTTCCAGCCGGGTCAGCTCCGCCGTCGCAGCCAACCGACGAGGCCCCGGAGCGCCCACCAGAGGGCGACGGCGGCCAGCGTCGCCCCGAACCCGATCGCGATCCGTGCCCAGCGGATGGCGTCCTCGTCGGTGG
>JAKSCZ010000196.1 GCA_022360335.1 Pseudomonadota bacterium | reverse complement strand
TCACGCGGATCACGTTGATGTGCATGTGTTCGGCGAAGGTCTCCATGACCTGGTCGCCTTCGTTGCGGCGCAGCAGCCCGTGATCCACGAAAACGCAGACGAGCCGATCGCCGATCGCCTCGTGCAACAACGCCGCGACGACGGACGAGTCGACGCCGCCGGAGAGTCCGAGCAGCACCTTGCCGTCGCCGACCTGCTCGCGCACCCGTTCGACGGCGTCGGCGACGATATTGCCCGGCGTCCAGTCGCCCGGGCAATCGCAAACCTCGTGCACGAAGCGTCGCAGGATCTCGAGACCCTGCGGCGTGTGGGTGACCTCCGGGTGGAACTGCACGCCGAAAAAGTTGCGCCCGGTATCCTCCATCGCCGCGAACGGCGAATTGGCGCTCGCCGCCGTCGCAGCGAAACCCGGCGGCAGCGCCTCGACGCGATCGCCGTGACTCATCCACACCTTCAGCATCGCGTGGCTGGCCTCGTCGCTGAGACCGTGCAGCAAGCGGCACTCGACGGGCTCGATCTCGGCGTAGCCGAACTCGCGATGCGAGGACGCCTCGACCTTGCCGCCGAGCTGCGCGGCCATCGTCTGCATGCCGTAGCAGATGCCGAGCACGGGCACGCCGAGTTCGAACACGGCCTGCGGCGCCCGCGGCGGATCGTCGAGATTGACGGATTCGGGGCCGCCCGACAGGACGATCCCGCTCGGCGCGAACGCCCGGACGTCCTCGTCCGACGTGTCCCACGGATAAATCTCGGAGTAGACGCCGACCTCGCGGACCCGCCGGGCAATCAACTGCGTGTACTGGCTGCCAAAGTCGAGGATCAGCAGCTTGTGGGCATGGATGTCGAGGCTCATCGAATCCTAATTATGCGAACGGTAGTTCGGCGCTTCCTTGGTAATCGTCACGTCGTGCACGTGGCTTTCCTTGACGCCGGCACCGGTGATGCGCACGAATTCGGGCCTCGTGCGCATCTCGTCGATACTGGCGCAGCCCGTGTAGCCCATGGCGGCACGGACGCCGCCGACGAGCTGGTGAACGATGGCGACGAGACCGCCCTTGTACGCGACGCGGCCCTCGATGCCCTCCGGCACGAGCTTTTCGAGTTCTTCCGTGGCGTCCTGGAAGTAACGGTCCGACGAGCCCTGGGAGCCGCCCATCGCGCCGACCGAACCCATGCCGCGGTACGACTTGTAGGAACGGCCCTGGTACAGCTCGACTTCGCCCGGCGACTCCTCGGTGCCGGCGAACAGGCCGCCGATCATGACGCAGTACGCGCCGGCGACCAGCGCCTTGGCGATGTCGCCCGAATAGCGGATGCCGCCGTCCGCGATCAGCGGGATGCCCGCTTTGTGCAGCGCTTCGGCCACGTCGGCCACGGCCGAGACCTGGGGGACGCCGACACCGGCAACGACGCGCGTCGTGCAGATCGAGCCGGGCCCGATACCGACCTTGACCGCATCGGCGCCCGCTTCCGCCAGCGCCTTCGCCGCCGCGCCCGTCGCGATGTTGCCGCCGATGACCTGCACGTCCGGGTACCGGGTCTTGACCCGGCGCACGCGCTCGACGACGCCCTTCGAGTGGCCGTGCGCGGTGTCGACGACGAGGACGTCCACGCCCGCATCGACGAGGGCCTCGACCCGGTCGTCCGTATCGCCGCCCGTGCCGACGGCCGCGCCGACGCGCAGCGCACCGGCGTCGTCTTTGCACGCGAGCGGGAAGTCCTTCGCCTTCTGGAAGTCCTTCGCCGTGATCATGCCTTCGAGTCTGAAGTCGTCGCCGACGACGAGGACTTTCTCGATGCGGTGCTTGTGCAGCAACCCGAGCACCTCTTCCTCGGGCGCGCCCTCGCGCACGGTGACGAGGCGGTCCTGCGGCGTCATGACCGTCGACACCGGTGCATCGAGCTGGGTCTCGAAACGCAGATCGCGATGCGTGACGATGCCGACCGTCTCGCCGTCGTCGACGACCGGCACGCCCGAGATGCCCATGGCGTGCGTCAGGTCGATGACTTCGCGAATCGTCATGTCCGACGACACGGTGATCGGATTGCGCACCATGCCCGATTCGTACTTCTTGACGGTCAGCACCTCGCGGGCCTGCTGCTCGATCGTCATGTTCTTGTGGACGACGCCGATGCCGCCTTCCTGGGCCAGCGCGATCGCGAGCCGCGCTTCGGTAACCGTGTCCATCGCGGCCGACAGCAGCGGGATGCTCAGGCGAATCTCGCGGGTCAGCGGCGTGCTCAGATCGGCTTCGCGGGGGAGTATCTCGGAGTAACCGGGCTGCAGCAGAACGTCGTCGAAGGTCAGGGCTTCCTTGGCAATTCGCATGGCGGGATCGACGCTCGGCTTCCGGGTAGCGGGCGATTGTACGCGTGCGGGGTGCGTCGGTAAACGACCATTCATCTCGTAGGAGCGGCTTTAGCCGCGATCGGGCCTGAAGGCCCTCCCAGGGTTTATTGATGGCTATAATCGATGCATGCTGACAGAAGCCGCCATCTCCGTTTCCGACCTCAATCGCAAGGCCAAAACGCTGCTCGAGCGGGGTATCGCGAAGCTCTGGGTCGAAGGCGAGATCTCGAACATGGCCCGGCCGGCGTCCGGCCACGTCTATTTCAGCCTCAGGGACGAGAAAGCCCAGCTGCGGGCCGCCTGGTTCCGGCAGCGGCAGCGCGGTCCCGCCGTGCGCTTCAAGGACGGCGACAAGGTCCTGGCATTCGGCCGCGTCAGCATCTACGAGGCCCGCGGGGACTACCAGCTCATCGTCGAACGGATGGAGCCCGCCGGCGAGGGCGTGCTCAAGCAGCGCTACGAGGCGCTCAAGCGCAAACTGGCGGCGGAAGGCCTGTTCGACGAAGACCGCAAGCAGCCGCTGCCGGAACTGCCGTCGACGATCGGGGTCGTCACGTCGCCGAGCGGCGCGGCGATTCGCGACGTCATCACCGTGCTCGGGCGGCGCTATCCGGCGGCCCGCGTGATCGTCTATCCCGCGGCGGTCCAGGGCGACGCGGCCCCGGCCGAGCTGATCGACGCGCTGCACGCCGCCGCCCGGCGCAACGAGTGCGACGTCCTGATCGTGGGACGCGGCGGCGGTTCGCTCGAGGACCTGTGGGCCTTCAACGACGAGGCGCTGGCGCGTGCCATAGCGGACTGCCCCATTCCGGTCGTCAGCGCGGTAGGCCATGAGGTCGACTTCACGATAGCCGACTTCGTCGCCGACGTCCGTGCGCCGACGCCCTCCGGCGCTGCCGAGATCGTCGTGCCGGACCAGGCCGAGTGGCTCCACCGGATCAACGGTCTCGCCGCGCGACTCGCGCAGGTCGGCGAACGCGCCGTCGAGGACCGCGCACAGCGGCTCGACTGGACGAGCGGGCGCATGATCGCCGCGCTCCGCCAGCAGTTGCTGGCCAAACGCCACGACGTCCAGGCGCAGCGCGCCCGGCTCGTGCAGCTCTCGCCCGCCCTGTCCGTGCAGCGTTCGATCGCCCGCCTGGCGGCGTTGCGGCAACGACTCGCGACCGGCATACGCGACACGACGTCCGGGCGGAACCACAAGCTCGCCCTGCTCGGCCGCGCGCTGCACGCGGTCAGCCCGCTGGCGACACTCGATCGAGGCTACGCGATCGTCCTCGACGGCGACGGCAGGGCGATGACGGATGCAGCCACGGTAAAAAGCGGGGACGAAATCCGCGCCCGCCTGTCCAAAGGGGAGCTTCTCGCCAGGGTCACGAAGGTGGTCGGGGAGTGATCCGCACGCTGCTTGCCCCGGTCGCGGCCCTCGCGACAACTGCCGCACTGGCGGCAACCGCAGACTCGCGCCGGCCCGGCGGCATCGTCATCGAAGACGTCGGCGCGGCGGACCGGCCTGCCCCTGTCGTCGAGTTCGACGGCCGGCGTATCATGACAATGCGCGACGGCGGTCGCTGGAAGGCCGTCGTCGGCGTGCCGCTCGGCGCCGAAACCGGCCCGCTCCGCTTCTCCGTCGACGGAAATACGGTGTCAGTCACCCTATTTCCACACGGCTACGCCGAACAGCGACTCACCATCAGGAACCGGAGCTACGTGACGCCCGACCAGGCGCAGCTCGACCGTATCGGCCGGGAGCGCAAGATCATCGATGCAGCGCTCAACAACTTCCGCGACGTGCCGGTCGACGGTATCGATCTCGCCGCGCCCGTCGAAGGGCGGCGCAGTTCGAGCTTCGGTCTGCGACGCTTCTTCAACGACCAGCCGCGATCGCCGCACAAGGGCATGGACATCGCCGCCGCGAGCGGTACGCCGATCGTTGCCCCCCGCGCGGGTATCGTGACGGCCACGGGAAACTATTTCTTCAACGGCAATACCGTCATCGTCGATCACGGGCAGGGCTTCGTGACGATGTACTGCCACCTGAGCGAAATCGGCGTCGAGGAAGGGCAGGACGTCGCTCGAGGCGGACCGCTCGGCACCGTCGGTGCCACGGGGCGCGTTACGGGCCCTCACCTCCACTTCGGCACCTACCTGAACGGCACGGCCGTCGATCCGTCGATTCTGCTGGAAGATTAGGGTAACTGTCCCCGATCTTGGTGGGAGGGCCGTCAGGCCCGAATCGGGTCGCGGCTGAAGCCGCTCCTACGCCGGGAAGAACCGGGTCGCGGCTGAAGC
>JAKSCZ010000327.1 GCA_022360335.1 Pseudomonadota bacterium | reverse complement strand
GGAGATTCGTCCTTACCTCAAGACCATCGTGAAACTCACGAAGCAGTGGAAGTCCCTGACGCGCAAAATCGGTTTTGCCGCCATGCGCAATCGCGACGCCGTTGGCGCCGCGTCCGTCGACTACATCATGTTCTCGGGCTACCTGCTACTCGCCGTCGCCTGGGCCGCGAGCGCGCGTGCAGCGTACTGGCGCCTCGGTAAAGGTACGTCCGAGACGGCATTCTACGAAGCCAAGATCCAGACGGCGGAATTCTACTTCGCCAAAATCCTGCCGCGGACGACATCGCTGCTCGAGACGATGTCGTCGGGCCCCGACCCGCTCATGAAGATGGACGCGGAAGCCTTCATGTTCTGAGGCCGCAGTTCTCGAAGGCCTCGCGAATCGCGGCCTTCTCTGCGTCGGTCAACTCGAGCATGGGCGGTCGTACCCGGCCGCCCACCTGCCCGAGCAGCTCCTGCCAGTACTTGCCGAAAGCCTGCGGCTTGTCGGCCGGCCGCGTGCGCGCCATGGCGTCGCGCACCGGGTCCAGGCTGTCGCGCACGCGACGCGCCTCGTCGAACCTGCCGTCGAACGCCAGGCGCGTGTATTCGTTCATGCGCCTGTCGCTGCTCGTCTGCAGGTGGTACGGCGGCGAGGAGCAGAGATACAGCCGCCAGCCCAGTTCCTCGATGTTGTCGAGCCAGTCGTCTTCGGCCGACGTCGACACCTGGATTCTGTCGCCGACCATGTGCGTCAGCCGCACGTACATCTCGCGCGGCACCGAGTACTTGATCGCGACGACGTTCGGTAGCTCGGCGATGCGCGCGCACTCCCCGGGTTGCATCAGGTAGCCCGAGTCCGGGTGGCTCCACATCGCGATGCCGATGTCGAGACGGTCGCAGAGCGCCTCGTAGTACCGATACAGGACTTCGCCGCGGTCGTGCACGAAACTCAGTACCGGTGCGTGAACCACGATGTAGTCGGCCCCGCAGTCTTCGGCGTGAGCGGCGAGTTCCCCGACCGTGTCGAAGTTCTGGTCCGACACCGACACGATGACCCCCGCCTTGCCGTCGCATTCCTCGACGGCGATCTCGAAATTGCGCTTGCGCTCGTCGAGGCTCATCGAGAAGAACTCGCCCTGTTTGCCGGCGATGAACAGCCCCTCGATGCCGAGGTCGTCGATCCAGTGACGGATATTCGAACGCAGACCGCTCTCGTTCAGCGACAGATCGTCGTCGAACGGGTTCAGCGCGGCCGCCCAGATGCCGCGCATGTTCTCGCGGGCGTAGTCCTTGGCGTCGAGTTTCGAGTATTTGCCGGCCATAGCCGAAATATACTTATAATCGGTTTCATGAGCACCTATCCGGATCTACGCCTCTTCATCGGCGGCGAGTGGCGCAAGACGGCGAGCGACCTGCCGGTCCTGAACCCGGCAACCGAGGAAGAGATCGGCCGGCTGCCGCACGCGGAACGGGGCGACCTCGACGATGCGCTCGACGCGGCGGCGAAGGGATTCGACGTCTGGCGCAATACGGCGCCGGTCGACCGGGCGAACGTCCTGTACCGGGCCGCGGCGCTGATGCGCGAGCGCCGGGAGGAAATCGCTGCGGCGATCACGGCGGAACACGGCAAGCCGCTGGCGCAGGCGCGGCTGGAGGTGATCCGCGGCTGCGAGTTCTTCGAATGGGACGCGGGCGAGGCGACGCGCACCTACGGTCGCGTCATCCCGAGCGCACCGGGCATCCGCTACGTCGTGCACCACCAGCCGATCGGCACGGTTGCGGCGTTCTCGCCCTGGAACTTCCCTCTGAGCCAACCGTGTCGCAAAGTCGCCGGCGCGCTCGCCGCGGGCTGCTCGATCGTCCTCAAGGCGGCCGAGGAAACCCCTGCCGGTGCATTGCACATTGCCAGGGCGTTACAGGACGCCGGTCTCCCGCCCGGGGTGTTGAACCTCGTGTTCGGCACGCCCGCCGACATTTCGGAGCATCTGATCGGGCAGGACCCGGTGCGCCTCGTTGCGTTCACGGGCTCGACGGTCGTCGGCCGGCATCTCACGACGCTCGCGGCGCGGCACATGACGCCGGTGCTGATGGAACTGGGCGGCCACGCACCGGTCATCGTGTGCGAGGACACCGACGTCGAGGCCGCGGCGGTCAGCGGCGCCGTCAGAAAGATGCGCAACGCCGGGCAGGTCTGTACCTCGCCGACGCGGTTCTTCGTGCATGAGGACGTCTTCGAGAAGTACACCGGGATCTTCGTGCGCCGCGCGGCCGCGACCGTCGTCGGCAACGGCGTGGATCCCGACGTCGAGATGGGGCCGCTCGCGCACGACCGCCGCGTCGGCGCACTGACGGATCTCGTCGAGGACGCGCGCGCAAAAGGCGCCGAGATACTGACCGGGGGCAAGCGGATGGGCGACGCCGGCTACTTCTTCGAGCCCACCGTCATGGCGAACGTCCCGGACGATGCACGCGTAATGCAGGTCGAACCGTTCGGGCCGCTCGCGATCGTCAACCCCGTCGCATCGCTCGACGAAGGTATCGAGAGAGCGAACTCGGTGCCCTACGGGCTCGCCGCGTACGGCTTCACCAACCGGGCCGACTACGCGGACCGCATGATCGAAGGCATCGAGGCCGGCAACGTGTCGATCAATACGCTCGAGGCGTCCCTGCCCGAGACGCCGTTCGGCGGCGTCAAGTCGAGCGGCTACGGCCGTGAGGGCGGGACCGAGGGGCTGCACAACTACATGATCGTCAAGAACGTCTCGCACAGCATGGCGATCGTCTAGCCGCGGTCTCGAATCACAATTCGGTCCGGATCGCGAACAGTTCCGGGAAGAAGCTCGTCTCGATCGCCCGCTTGAGGAACGGGACGCCCGACGATCCGCCGGTGCCCGGGCGGTTGCCGATGATGCGCTGCACCGTGTACATGTGCTTGAAGCGCCACAGCTGGAAGGCATCTTCGATGTCCACGAGCTTTTCGGCGAGTTCGTAGAGTTCGAAATAGGTATCCGGGTCGTCGTAGACCGCGTGCCAGGCGGCCTGTACCGACGCGTTGGGCTCGTACGGCCGGCTGAAGTCGCGCTCGAGTTTCTCCCGATCGATCGCAAAGCCGTCGTCACTGAGTTTCTGCAGGACGACGTCATACAGGCCGGGCGCCTCGAGCACGCGCTCGAGTTCCGCGCAGACTTCGGGGTCGTGCCGATGCACCCCGAGCAGCCTGCGGTTCTTGTTGCCGAGCAGGAACTCGAGCTTGCGGTAGGCGTAGGACTGGAAACCGGATGCCGGGCCCAGTGCGTCGCGGAACTTGAGGTAGTCCACGGGCGTCATCGTCGCAAGAATCGACCAGGACTGCGTCAGCTGGGCCAGGATCATCTTGACGCGGGCGATGACCTTGAACGCGTGCCGGAAGTCGCCCTCCGCAACGTTGGCGATCGCCGCTTCCACTTCGTGCCCGGCGAGTTTCAGCCACAACTCGCTCGCCTGGTGAATGACGATGAACAGCATCTCGTCGTGCTGATCCGTCAGCGGATGCTGCGCGCTCAGCACTTCCGGCAGGTGCAGGTACCTGCCGTAGCTCATCCGGTCCTTCAGGTCGGTATGGATACTCTCCTCGAGTTCGCGGTAGTTCGTCGGTGTCTCGTTCACTGCCTGTCCCCAAGTGTCTCGGATGCGAGCGAAAACAGTCGCTCCATGAGCTTTTCGTCGTCCCAGTCCTCCTCGATGCCCGGCATTGCCATGATCTTCTCCATCACCCGGTTCTGCTCGTCGCCGACGCGCAGGGCCTCCGAGTACGGCACGTCGGGCGAGAACGTGACCATCGAGTAGAGCGGCGTCCACAGGTCCGGGTGGCGCCGGCTGAACTTGGCCTCGATCATCTTGCGCAGCCGGAACAGCCGGTCGCCGGACAGCTCGCTCATCTCGACGAAATTGCGCCTGGACAATTCGGCGATGGCATCGCCGTTGGGCTTGCGGGCGTTTTCGTAGGCGGGGAAGATCCGGTCCCAGTCGTGATCGTGGGCCGCGATCAGGGCATCGAGCTCGGCGCAGTCCTCGAAACCGCAGTTCATGCCCTGCCCGTAGAACGGCACGATCGCATGGGCCGCGTCGCCGATGAGCCCGACCTTGCGGTTGAACGACCACGGAAACACCCGCACGAGGAACAGGGGAGACGGCGTCTTCGCCAGGAACGCGTCCACGGGCTCCTCGAGACAGTCCATCGCATCCGGGAAGTTGGCTTCGAAAAACGCCTCGACGTCCGGCCGTTCCTGCAAGGACTCGAACGACGGATCGCCCGAGTAGTTCAGGAACAGCGTGCAGGTGAACGTGCCGTCGGCATTCGGCAACGCGATCAGCATGAAATCCTTGCGCGGCCAGATGTGCAGCGCGTTCGTTTCGAGCTTGTGCGTGCCGTCCGCATTCGCGGGTATGTTGAGCTCGATGTAGCTTTGCGGCATGCAGGTCTGGCTGTAACTGAAGCGCGGCAGGTCGTGCGCCAGACGCCGGACCTTCGAGTGCGCGCCGTCGGCGCCGAACGCGTAGTCGGCCCCGACCACGACTTTGCCCGTATTGTTGACCCAGAAAGTGGTCGTCGCCGTTTCGAAATCGACGTCGATCAGCCGGTGTCCGAACTGCATCGCAATGTTGGGCTCCGCGTCCGCGACGTCCAGCAGGTGCTCGTTGATACCGCTCCTCGACACCGACCAGATGGCATCCCCTTCCCTGCCGTACGGCAGCGCCGCGACGTCGCCGCCGACGCCGTGGACGGCGCGGTGAGTCATCGGGATGGCCCGCTCCCTGGCGTCGTCGCCGATACCGATCTTCTCGAGCGAGGTCCAGCCGCGATCGGACAGCGCGATGTTGATCGACCTGCCCTCGTAGAGGCTCGTCCGCCGCGAGTCGGGCCGGCCTTCGTAGAGCCCGACCTCGTATCCGCGGCGTGCCAGCAGAATCGCGAGCAGCGTCCCGACGGGCCCGCCCCCGACGACGGTGAAAGACTCCCGGCTCATCTACGCAGCCTCCTGCCCCAGCAAGCCCCGCATGATACTGCCGAACGCCTGCACGTCCTCGAAGGAATTGTAGAGCGGCACCGGCGCCATGCGGATGATGCAGGGCTCGCGAAAGTCGGCGAATACGCCGGCCGCGATCAGATCGTCACACAGCTTCTTTCCCCTCCCTGCGACGTCGATCGAGATCTGGCAACCCCGTTCCGCGGGGTTGCGCGGCGTGATGAGGCCGATCCCGGCGTCGGGACAGTCCTTTGCGAGCCGATCGATAGTGAACTCGAGATAGCCGGTCAGCGTCTCGCTTTTCCTGCGCAGCGCGGGCATGCCGGCCTCGGCAAAGATGTCGAGCGATGCCTTCATCGCCGCCATCCCCAGGACCGGCACGTTGCTCAGCTGCCAGCCTTCGGCGCCTTCCATCGGCCGGAACCCGGGCTCCATATCGAAGCGCGTCGCCTTGTCGTGCCCCCACCAGCCGCCGAATCGCGGCAGATCGAAACTCCGGCCGTGCTTCTCGTGCACGAAGACGGCGCCCACGTTGCCCGGACTCGAGTTCAGGTATTTGTAGGAACACCAGGCTGCGAAATCGACGCCCCAGTCGTGCAGCGCAAGCGGCACGTTGCCGGCCGCGTGGGCAAGGTCGAAACCGGCCGGGGCGCCGGCGGCGTGCGCGGCCCCGGTCAGGCGCGGCATATCGAACAGCTGGCCCGTAAAGTAGTTGACACCGCCGAAAAAGACGAGCGCGAGTTCATCGGCATTGGCGTCGATCGCCGCGAGGATGTCCTCTTCGCGGATCAGCCGTTCGCCGTCCCGGGGCCCGACCTCGACGATCGCCTCGTCGGGATCGAAACCGTGGAACCTCGCCTGGGTCTCGAGCAGGTAGCGATCCGAGGGGAACATCTTCGCCTCGGAAACGATCTTGTAACGCGCCTTCGTCGGGCGATAGAAGGAAACGAACAGCAGGTGGAGATTGGTCGTCAGCGAGTTCATGCAGACGACCTCGGATGCCTTCGCCCCGACGATGTCCGCCATGGGCGGGGTCAGCAGCTCGTGGTAGCCGTACCACGGGTTCGCCGCGCGAAAATGCCCCTCGACGCCGTATTTCGCCCACTCGCCGAGTTCGAACTCGACGGCCGCCCGCAGCGGCTTCGGCTGCAGGCCGAGCGAATGCCCCGTGAAGTACACGAGTCGATCGGCATCGGACGACGGGAAGTGAAAACGGTCGCGATACGCTTGCAGCGGGTCCGACGCGTCCTGCGCCTTCGCAAACTCGAGCGTCGACTCGTAGCGCATGTCAGCTCGCGTCTTTCGACGGCAGCGTCACCCAACCCCCGGGCACGTCTTTCCCCGGGTGCAGCGCGCCGCAGCCGGGGCAGGTCCGGGCGTCCTCATCGGCATAGAAGGCCCGGTACAGCGGCGGCAGGTCGTCGACGATCGACCGGAGCAGCACCTCGATGCGGTGCACGAGGCTGCCGCATTCGAAGCAATACCATTCGAACGCGTCTTTCGCGCCCGACGGCCGTTTCGGCTCGATGACGAGCCCGACGCTGCCCGCCATCGGGCGTTGCGGCGAATGGCGCACGTGCGGCGGCAGCATGAAGACGTCGCCTTCGCGGATGACGACGTCGTAGAACTCGCCCTGGTCGACCACCTTGAGCACCATGTCGCCTTCGAGCTGGTAAAAGAACTCCTCGACGGGGTCGTCGTGATAATCCGTCCGCCGGTTCGGGCCGCCGACGACGAACGCCATCATGTCGGCGTCTTCCCAGATCTGTTTGTTGCCGACCGGCGGTTTCAGCAGGTGCCGGTGTTCGTCGATCCAATCCCTGAAGTTGAATGCAGCAAGTCGCGTCATCGTCGCCTGTCCCTCTCCCGGGCCGTCTTCGTCGAGACGCCAGTGTATCGCAGCTGACGATCGGCGCGCCGGGATCGACGAACTCCGGATACGGGCTCAGTAACTGTCCGACGGCGGCACCAGGCGTGCGCGCAGGTCGGGGTCCGCCATATCCGGGTCCAGCGGAATGATCGGGCGCCGGATCCGGCGGTACGGCAAGCGGTCGAGGTTCTGGTCCACGCCGCCCGGCGTCAGCGCCATCAGCCAGCCGCCGCGCATGTCGTAGAGTTCCGGCACCAGGTAGCCGATTTTCACGATCAGGATGTCCGTGTCGCGCGGCTCGAGCCGCAGGCGGTCGAAGTCCGCTTCGTAGTGGTAGGGCTTGCGTTTGCGAGTCACGATGACGTCGACGCTGCCCACCCGGACCACGACCTCGACCTGCGCGTCCGGGTCCCCGGTCGATATCGAACGGATCGTACCGGCGAGGCGCACGGGCGGCGCGTAGCGATCGTCCACACGAGCGCCGGCGTGCACGTCGATCCGTCCCCCCACGCCGATCTCGAGCGCACGGTCGGCGAACTGCGCGTCGGGTATCGATGCGTAAATGACGGAGGGCCCGTCGCCGGACCGGAACTCGGGCCGCTGCAGCAGCTCGTTGAGCGTCCAGGTCACGTCGCCCGCCCCGCCCGCCGTCGGGTTGTCCCCGGAATCGCTGATGACGAACGGTCGCTGGTCACTCGCGAGGGCCCGGTCCAGGGCGTCGTGCAAGCTCGCAACCGGCGCGACGAACTCGAACTCGTGGCGCACCGCCCAGAAGTGTGCCGCCAGCGACTCGGCGCCGCTCGTGACCTGCTCCTCGTCGTCGCCGACGACCATCACGACGGCATGATTGCGCGGTTCGTCGGCCCAGGGGTATCCCATCCATATTGCGGCGTCGACGACGCCGTCACGCGCCTCGATCGCCGGTATTCGCGCATACAGGCTCTTCGCCGGCTCGACCCGCGTGCTCGTTTTTTCGCCGGGCAACAGGATCGGCACGGGGATCCAGGCCTTGAAGGCGGGACGGCCGGCGCCGCTGGCGAGCCGGTCCAGCAGATTCGTCAGCGCCCGTTGCTTGGACTCGAGCGCATCCTCGTGAGGCGCCATGCGGTAGCAGGTGATCAGGTCGCTCTCGGCCGCGAGCCGCCAGGACACGTTGCCGTGCAGATCCATGGACGTCGAGATGAGGGCGTCGTCGCCGACGACGTCGCGGACCCTCGCGATCAGGTCGCCTTCCGGATCGTCGAGCCCCTCGACGCTCATCGCGCCGTGCAGATCGAGGAACACACCGTCGTAGGGAAGGTTCCGCCGCAGCCTGTCGAGCATCTCCTCCATGAGTTTCCCGTACGCGGCCCGGGTGACCGTACCGCCGGGTATCGCCTTGCCCGTCAATGCCGGAAAATACCGGGCACGGGACATGATCTGCGAGCCGTCCGCATAGAACGGGTAGGACGCGAAGACCTCGTCGCCGCGCCTGGCGCGAAACGCCTCCTCGTGCGTGCGGGCCGGCGAGAAGGTGCTGGACTCGATGGCGAGGCCCGCGATCGCTACGCGCGGCAGGCCCTGGTCCGTTTCCCTCGAGCCGCAGCCTGCGAGGCACACCGCCGCGATCACTACGAGCCAATGACCTTTCTTCATTCGAATCTCACCTCTCCCCAGCGTTCCGGCAGGTGCATGTTGACCGCGCCTTGCGGGCTCCACACCCAGTTGTCCTCGGGATGTTCCTGCTGTTGCGGATCCAGGCTCCCGGCTACGGGGGTGCCGTGCGGCGGAATCCGCACGTACTTCCCGTCGACGATCTCGTGGCGCCATTCGACGCGCGAGAAATTGACGCGCCAGCGGTCTCCCGGTCGTGGCGGGCAATGCCCGCCGCGATGATACTCGGCCAGCCCGCTCCAGGGAATCGCGATTTCGGGACGCCAGCCGCGATCCGTATCGCGGGGATCGTTCAGGGTCCCGTCGATTCGAACCCGCCGGATCAGGCCGTCGATATTGCAGCCGAGTCGCGGCTCGCCACCGGCGCCGTACGGCTTCGGCAAACTGAGTTCCCAGACGCTGCCCAGTGCATTCATCTCGAACTCGTAGTAGTTGAGGCCGTCGCAATCGGGGTCGATGAAGATCTCGAAGTTGTTGTCCATGAACATGACCTCGTTGTCCCGGGTGATCGTTCCCCAGACGTGCGGTTCCTCGAGGTCCCCCTGGACATACAGACGATCGTCGTCCCAGGCCATGCGGACGCGCGTCGCGAAACGCGGCCGCAGGTCGTCGTTGCCGGTGATGTCGACGAACGGTTCGCTCCAGGGCAACTCGTCCCACAACGGGTCCACGCGTCCCGGCCCGAGGTCGAGCGCCCGCGATACCCTCTTGCAGACGTAATGACTTCTCAATCCCTCGTGCCAGTCGTCGGTCATTGACCCACCCAATCAGTCATTGAATCGAAGCGCGATGATGCCGAGCGCCGACAGGGCGGCGAGCGCGAACAGCGCCAGCGCGTTCGGGCCCTGGCCGTACAGCCAGAATCCGGTACCGAACAAAACGGCGTAGACCGCCGAACACCCGAGCACCATACAGAGAATGCCGCGCGGAATATTGACCGGCGACTCGGCCGGCCGGATACCGGCGTCCTCGAGCTGGCGATAGATCCTCCGCCAGCCGGGGCCGCCCGGGTTGATGCGTTCGCAGAAGGACCGCAGAGTCGCAGCGTCGGCCGGTGGCGTCAGCAATGCGGCGGTTACCCAGCAAGCCGTCGTAATGCCGACGCCAAGCAGCAGTTGCTGCCAGCTTGCGAGGCCGAACGTGCCGAGCTTGAGAGTAATCGCGACGACGAAGGATACGATCATGGCGACGATCTCGCTCACCGCGTTAATCCGCCACCAGAACCAGCGCAGGATGAACAACAGACCGGTGCCTGCGCCGATCTGCAGCATGATCTCGAATCCCTGCAGAGCATTGGAAAGCTGCAATGCAAGCAGGCCGGCGATGACCATCATGAGTACGGTCGACACGCGTCCGACGAACACCTGCTCGCGCCCGCTGGCCTCCGGCCTTACGAAGCGACGGTAGAAATCGTGCACGACATACGACGAGCCCCAATTCAGGTGAGTCGAGATCGTCGAAACATAGGCAGCCAACAACGAGGCAACGACGAGACCGAGCCAGCCGTGCGGAAGCACTTTCTGCAGCATTGCCGGATAGGCCAGATCGTCATTGACGATCGACGCGTCCGCGTCCGGAAACGCCGCGGCGATGCTCGCGAGATCCGGAAACACGACGAGCGAACAAAGCGCCACGACGATCCACGGCCAGGGCCTGATACCGTAGTACAGCGCCGTGAACAGGAGCACCGCAGCACGCGCGTTTTTTTCGTCCTTCGCCGCCAGCATTCGCTGCGCCACATAGCCGCCGCCGCCCGGCTCGGCACTCGGATACCAGACGCTCCACCACTGCACGGCCAGGGGAATCAGCATGACCGCGACGAAGACATTGATGCTCTCGGTGGTGAAATTGCCGCTGGCGTCCCTGACGAGCTGCGGCACGAACGAGAGTTTATCCGCTACCTGGGGCGCGTCTCGAAGCGCATCCATGTTGCCGATCTCGGGCGCGCCCAGCGCGAACACGGCGGCGGCAACGGCCCCGGCCATCGACAACCCGAACAGAAAGAAGTCCGACAGCAGCACGGCCCGCAGGCCGCCCAGGGTAGCGATCGCGACCGTGACGATCGATGCCCAGATGAGTGAATCGAGCGGTGACAGGCCCAGCAGGATGCCGCCGATCTTGATCGCCGCCAGCGACACGGTCGCCATGATCGTGACGTTGAAGAGGAAGCCGAGATACAGCGCCCTGAAGCCGCGCAGGAACGCGGCCGACTTGCCGCTGTAGCGCAACTCGTAGAACTCGATGTCCGTGGTGACGCCGGACCGGCGCCAGAGACGCGCGTATACGAAAACGGTCAGCATGCCCGTCAGCAAAAACGCCCACCACACCCAGTTTCCGGAGACCCCGTTCTTGCGCACGATGTCGGTGACCAGGTTCGGCGTATCGGCCGAAAACGTCGTGGCGACCATCGAAACGCCGAGCAGCCACCAGGGCATGTTGCGTCCTGACAGAAAGAACTCGTCGGCGCCCGAGCCGGCACGGCGGGCGCTGTACAGACCGATGCCGAGCGTCACGGCGAAGGTCGCGACGACGATGCTCCAGTCAAGCGTCGACAGGCGCATCGGCTCCCCTCCCGAAGACCTGCCGGCCGCCGATCCAGGTCGCGACCACGCCGTAGGCCTCGTCCACGAGCACGAGGTCCGCACGATAGCCGGCCGCGACCCTGCCGAGTTCCTTACCCAGCCCGACGGCGTCGGCGGGATAGCCGCTCGCCATTCTGACCGCGTCGGCCTCATCCACGTCGAGCGCCGACATCGCGTAGCGAACGGCCGCGGCCATGTCCAGCGCAGAGCCCGCCAGGACGCCGTCCCCGGTCACGCAGCGGCCGCCCGCCACCCGGATCGTCCGTCCCTGCAGCTCGAAGGATTCCAGGGACGTCCCGACGCACGGCATCGCGTCCGTCACCAGCAGGCAGCGCCCTTGCGGCTTGCTCGCGATCGCAATTCGCAGGGCCGCGGGATGAACGTGAAAACCGTCGGCGATCAGCCCGCACCAGCTGTTCGGATCCTCGAGCGCCGCACCGACGGCCCCCGGCGCGCGGCTCGCCAGCGGCGACATCGCGTTGTAGAGGTGCGTGAACCCGTGCAGTCCGGCGTCGAGGGCGGCGCGTACCTCCGGATACCCGGCATCGGTGTGCCCGGCCGCGACGATCACCCCGGAATCGACGAGACGATCCAGGTATCGCGCCGGGACGATCTCGGGAGCCAGCGTGACGAGCGTCCGGCCGTGCCGCAACGACGTCAGCAGTTCGACCGCGGCGTCGTCCGGCGGCCGCATCAGCGACGCATCGTGGACGCCTCTGCGTTTCTCGTTCAGAAACGGACCTTCGACATGAATCCCGAGGACGCCCGGGACGCCGGCTTCGATGGCGGCGTCGACCGCGGCCATCCCCCGGGCAATCGTCTCGATCTCGTCCGTGATCAGCGTCGGCAGGAACCCCGTCGTGCCGAAGCGGCAATGGGCCGCTCCGATCGCGCCGAGGGTTTCGACGGTGGGCGCGTCGTTGAACAGAACGCCGCCGCCGCCGTTGACCTGCAGATCGACGAATCCCGGCAACAGGGTCAGGCCGTCTGCGTCGAACGTTTCGCCGCCGGCGCCGGCCGGTTTCCGCTCGCCGCCCACACAGTCTATGCGCCCCGCCCGAACCGTCACGGACAAGCCCGCGTGAAAGCCGGACTCCGTCAGGACCCGGGCGTTTCGTATCGACAAGCCGGTCACCGCGTCTCCGTCACTTTGCGCAGGTGCGGCGGATTGTCCGGATCGCAACCGCGTGCGACGGCCAGGGCGCCGACCATCCGGTAGAACGACTGGACGAACAGTATCGGCTCGAGCGGTGGAGCGACCGTTCGCAGCGTCGGCAGGTTGACGGCGTTCTCGTGTTCCGTACCTGCCGCGATCACGCGTGCACCGAGGCCCGCGAGCTCATCGATCACCGAGCCGACGCCGTCACGCGTCTCGTCTGCCTGCGTCAGGACGAGCACCGGAAAGCCGGCCTCCACGATCGCTATGGGTCCGTGGCGAAGCTCGGCCGCGCTGTACGCCTCGGCGTGCAGCCGACAGGTTTCCTTGAACTTCAACGCCGCCTCCTGGGCGATTCCGAGCCCGAGTCCCCGGCCGACGACAAACAGGCTGCCTGCCTCGAGCAACGGCGCCACGGCCTGCGACCAATCCAGGCGCCAGGCTTCCCTCAAGCGCTGCGGGACGTCGCGCAGCGCGTCGCCCAGACCGTCGTCCCGGGTCCAGGCTGCCACGAGGCCGACCAGCGCCGTCAGCGTCCCGATGTAGGATTTGGTCGCGGCGACGCTCCGCTCGGGCCCCGCGTGTACCGGAACGACGACGTCGGCGACCCCGGCCAGCGGCGAATCGGCCTCGTTGACGATGGCCAATACCAGCGCTCCCCCGTCGGCCGCCGCCTGCGCCGCGCTCAGGATATCGGGACTCCTGCCGGATTGCGACAGCGCGATGAACAGGCCGCCCTGCAGCGACTGTCTCCGGGCGTACACGGAACTGATCGACGGGGCGAACGAAGCCGTCGGCACGCCCGCGAAGCGCTCGATCAGGTATTTGCCGTAGGTCGCCGCGTGATCGGAGCTGCCGCGCGCGCAGGTCAGCACCAGCCTGGGCGACAACGCGCGAATCCTCCCTCCGAGCTCGTGCAGCAGTGCTGCGTTTCGCTGCAACTGCCCGGCGACCGCGTCGGGCGCGGACGACGCCTCTTCGAGCATCCGCGTCAAGCGCCGCCCGCCTGTCCGATCGCCAGACGACCGAGGTACAGCGACGCGCCGCGAACGTCGGCCCGGGCCAGATCGACGCCGATGCGAATCACGGCGGCGTCGCTGCGCACGCTTGCCGTCTTCTGCCGCCACGCGCCGCCCGTGTTCTCGAGCGCGATGCGCCGGACCTCCCCGGCAGCCGTTTCGAGCCACAGGCCGGCGCCGTCGTAGTCGGCCGCCAGCGAGTAGACGACGTCGACGTGCAGGCCGGCCTCCGCCTCGAATCGTGTCTTGAACAGCGGCACGGACGCCGCACCGTTTCGCGGGCTGGCGTCCAGTCGCAGGGAGTTTCCCTTCTCCCAGGCCCGGTCGAAATCGAAAG
This sequence comes from Pseudomonadota bacterium, assembly GCA_022360335.1. Lineage (GTDB taxonomy): Bacteria > Pseudomonadota > Gammaproteobacteria > Steroidobacterales > Woeseiaceae > UBA1847. The sequence goes on along the minus strand of JAKSCZ010000327.1, from coordinate 17,053 downwards.
AGACCCGTGTCTCCGGGTTGCCGCTCACCGCGAACTGCCAGTTCGGCAGGAGGTCCTGCGCGGCCATGTCGTGCCACGGGCCGGCGACGATTGCGCCCTCACTGGCCCTGAACCGGCCGTGACCGGTACTGAAACCGGTCGCGAACGGCAGCCGATCGAGGACGGACCGCGCCGGGATACGGCTCGCAATCCCGGGCCAGGAACCGGCCGGGTCCCGGACGGCGGGATTGCGGTCGTCGCCGCCGAACAGACGATCCGCCGACGCGTAGAATGCGGCGACATCGTTCGCGTCGTCGGCAAACGCGGACGCCGCGGCGTACTCGTCGCTGCCGCGGAACGTAAAATTGAAGTTGTTCGCAAACAATGCGATCGACGTCATCGGGCTGCCGTCTTCTCCCGACAGCTCGTCGAGCCACCGCGGCATCCGGTCGAGCGCCTGTGCGCGCCGGCCGGGCCACAGATCGGCCCCCGTGAACACGTCGAACGGCGATCGCCCGAGTCCCCGCGCAGTCCGGGCGCTGGCGCGCACCATGTCCCGACGCCACCAGTAGTTGACGAACATCGCGTCGGCCGTCTTGCGGTTTCCGTCCTGGAGGAACCTGGCGTTGTTGCCGTTGAGCTCGTTCTGCCAATCGACTCTCCCGCCGGGAAGCATCGAGTCGTACCAGTGGATCTCCATCCCCTCGGGTCGCTGCGCGACCATGAAGGCCATGAAATCGAGAAACTCGTCGCCGGCCCGCTCGACGGCGCCCGAGAGATCCGTCTCCTGGTTCACCAGCCAGCCGTCGAATCCGTAGTACTCGGCGATCTCGATCAACCTGAGTGCGCTCGGAAAACCGCCCGCGCCGTCGCGGCGCAGGAACCCGATCGCCGCCTCCTCCCCGCCGCCCCAGGCTTCGGGCGCGAAGAACACGGTCCCGAGGACCTTGACGCCGTTGCGGTGCGCCGCCTCGACCCAGGGGCGGGACGGGATGCTGACGGTCAGCTCGGCCGTACCGCCGAACCAGTTCAGGACGTCGACCGACGACCAGTGCGTGAATGTGTAGAGGTTGAATCGTTCCTGCTCATCGAGGTAGTTGCCCAGGCCGTCGATCCCGTCCGGCGCGATGAGCACCCGTGCATCGGCCGGGAGATCCCCGTTCAATTGCGATTGCGGATCGGCGAACCTCTCCGCGAGAACGACACGGGACACGTTGCGCGCGTCGGCCAGCGGGCCGTCCGGCGACCAGCCGCGCAGTTCGTCGAGCGTCAGCAGGAACGGGGCGCGGCTGGGCGGCGGCTCCGCCGCCGGCGGCGGATCGGCCGAACACGCGCACAGCGCCGCCGACAGCATCCACGGGATGAGAATGCGTTCGGCTGCACACATGGATCGGGCGAGAGCCGCTCAGGGCTGTGCTTGCGAATACGTGAGCCGCTGATTGGCGGCCACGCCGGAGTGCGTTTCCCGGGTGCCGTCGGGCCACGTGATCGTGAGTGTGTCCACCTGCGCATGGGACGCGAGTCCGAAGAACTGCTCGGTCGGGTTCTGCGAGGTATAGTTGCTGCCGATGACGATTTCGCGCAACTGGCGCGTCCCGCCCGCGACGATCTCTATGCGCGCGCCCGCCGCTTCGGTATTGCCGTTCGCGCCCTGCAGTTTGACGGCGAGCCAGTTCCCGTTGTCGGTGTCGTTGCGGTACAGCGTTGCGGAATTGGTCTCGTCCCGGTGCGTGATGAAGAGGTCGACGTCCCCGTCCTGGTCGAAGTCGGCGCACACCAGGCCCCGGCCTTGCTCCTGGTCGACGATCCCGGCCTCGTCCGCTACGTTGTCGAAGGTCCCGTCGCCTTGCGACACGAACACCGGGCTGTAGTCCGACGAGAAATTCGTTTCCGGTATCTGGTCCCGCCAGCCGTTCACGTGGAATATGTCGAGGTGCTGGTCGTTGTTCATGTCCAGGAAACACGCCGCCCAGCCCCAGCTTCCGTCCTCGACGCCCGCCTCGTCCGTCGCGTCCTCGAAAACGCCGTTGTTGTTGCGGTACAGGCGATTTCCGATCACCGAGCCGATGGTCGAATTCAGAATCGAGCTGACGAACCAGTCCAGGTCGCCGTCGTTGTCGTAGTCGCCCACCGCGGATCCCATGCCGGAGTCGTCGATGATGACGTCCTCATCGGTGACGTCGACGAACGTACCGTCCTGATTGTTGATGAACACGCGCGTCGAGGCGAAATCGGCCACGCTCAGGATGTCGGGGAAACCGTCGTCGTTGACGTCGGCGAACGTCGGCGCAAAAGTGTAGTCGCGGTCGGCGCCCAGGACGCCCGGCCTGTTCAGGATGATGGTCGCGGAGATACCGGACGGGACGCTGACGTTCTCGAAACGTATGCCGGCCGCGTCGCTGACGTTGCGCCAGAGGTGTTCCGTGTCGCCCGGATTCGTGTTGTCCCTCGGCGTACCCCAGTGCGATACGAACAGATCCAGATCGCCGTCCCTGTCGTAGTCGCCGAAGGCCGCCGAGACCGAATTCTCCGCCAGCATCGAGCGGATGCCCGACGCGAGGCTGACGTCGGCGAACGTGCCGTCGCCGTTGTTCTCGAAGACGAACGACGGACTGCCCTCGAAACCGGCCACGAACAGGTCCAGGTCGGAATCGCCGTCCATATCCGCAAACGTCGGTCCGCTCAGGCGCTCGTTCTGGTCCCCCGGCTTCGTATAGGCGAGACCCGCCGATGCCGCGACGTCGACGAACACGAGATTGCCTTCGTTGCGATACAGCAGGTTGGGACCGACGTCGCCCCTGACGACGAAGAGATCGACGTCGCCGTCGTTGTCGTAGTCGCCCGCCGCGACGCCGCCGCCCTGCCACTCCATCTCCGACCCCGTCGGCACGAGATAGCCGTGGACGTAGGCGATACCGCTGCCGGGAGTCGCATCGACGTAGGTCGGGGAAGCGCCGACACCGGCGGTGCCGCCGCCCGGCGGCGGCGGCGTCTGCGTCTGCGGGGGGTCGGACGAACCGCCGCCGCCGCCGCACCCCGACAACGCCGTCGCCAGCAGCATGGCTGCGATCCGGCGACGGTTTCGAGGCACGCGAATCGTGGTCGGTAATCGGCGCATGGGCTGATGGAGTACGTCTGCGGGACCCGTCCGAACGAACGGACGGGTCCCGCGACAGTGTCAACGAATCAGAACTTGTAGTTTACGCCAACGTACGCCCGACGGCCCGGATATACGACGCCGGCGGGCCGATTGGGCTCACCGTGATACGAGCGCGAAATGTTCTCGGTCAGATTGATGACGGAGAGCGTCGCGTTCAGGTTCTCACTGAAGTTATACGATGCATTGATGTCGATCTGGTCGTACTCCTCCGCAACGACCTCCAGGCCGCGGCTCAGGCCGAGCGGGCGGTCGCCGATCTTGTTGTACGACGCGCGCACGCTCCAGCGGTCGTTCTCGTAGTAGCCCACGAGGTTCGTCTGGAAATCGGCGACGCCCTCCACCGAGGTTCTGCCGATCACCTGTCCGTCGACCGAGATTTCCGCCTGTTCGCTGTCGTTCCACGTGTAGTTGGCGATGAAGCCGAAGCCGTTGTCGAACGCGTGTTGCACGAACACCTCCACGCCGTCCTGCTTCACGTCGGAACCGTTGACCGACGTCGTGAACGGATCGATGGTGACGATCTCGCCGTCGACTTCTCTTTGCACCGCGGTATTGGCCGTAACGATGAAGTTGTCGACGTCCTTGCGATAAATCGCAATGCCGGCCGCCGACGCATCGGCATAGTACCACTCGAGCGACAGGTCATACGCGGTCGCCTCGTAGGGTTTCAGGTCGGGATTGCCGCCCTGGCCGTTCCATTCCTCGGGAACGCCCGGGCTCGCCGGAACGAAGATCAGTACCTCGGCGCCGCCGAGACTCCCGTAAGGCACCCGCGCCATGACGTTCGACGCCGCAAAACGCAGCAGCAGATCGTCGGTGACGTCGTATGCCAGGTTCAGGCTCGGCAGTACGTCCGATGAACTGCCCGAGCGCGTCACGAACTCGTCGGTCGGCGCGCCGGGAGCGGAGGTGCGGTTGAAGACCAGCGTGTCGACGTCGGTCTCGACGACCCGGACGCCCAGGTTGCCGCGGATACGCTCGGTCGAGAAATTCGCCTGCACGTATCCCGCCGTGATGTCCTCGCTCACCTCGTAAACGTTGAACGCCTCCGTTTCGATGTTCGACGGACCGAAGCGTCCGATCAGCCAGGAGCGGTAGCTGTCCCAGTCGAACACGGAGAACGGCGCGACGTTCAGCGCGTCGCCGGCGATGTTGTCCATCGGGCTCGACCTTAGGAAATGGTTCGCGATCGTCTGGCCGGTGGGATGCAGCGAGAGATCCGATACGAAATTACCGGTGCCGATCCAGCCGGGGCAGGGCGAGCCGGGCGGATCCCAGGGAATGAACCGCGAGCAGTCCGCCGGATCGTTGGCGTCGTCCCACTTCTGCGTACGCACACGGCGCGTGATCTCGTGCGAACGGAGCTTCACGCCGGCGTCGAGCGAGGAGACGACGCCCCAGTCCACGTCGAACGACAGGTCGATCTGGCCGTAGGTCTCCTCGTCGGTGCTGTCCGCGTAACTCGACGTGAAGTTGTCGAGCGCAATCGCATCGGGGTTGTTCTGGATCGCCCCGAGGTCCTCGCTGCTCGTGATCGTTACGCCTTCGTTACCGCGGAAGTCCCAGGTCCAGCTGTTCACCGAATTGACGACCGGGTTGGCGGAATCCCACTGGTTGGTCGAGTAGATGGCGCTGAAGAACTGGTCGCGGTCGCCGCCGTCCGAGTCGGTCCTGCCGACCTTTGCGTCGATGCTCCAGGCGTCGAAGTCGTACGACAGGTTGAGCGTGAACGTGTCCGACACCGCGTCGCGCCTGACCCGGTCGCCGGCGTACTGTGGAGACGACAGGCGGGTTCCGGCAGGCGCGACCGTCGTCAGGCTGACGAGCGAATCGCCGTCCGAATCGAGCACGACGCCGCCGGGGGCGATCGCGTTGCCCAGGTTCCATTCGGGCAGGACCAGACGGTAACGCTCGAAGTCGTTGCCGAGCTCGAAGCGGAAGTAGTCCAGTCCGATTTCGAGCGCTTCGGTCGGACGCCACTGGGTACTGAGCTGGATACCCTGGCGCTCGCGATCCTGCTCCTCGACGATGCCGACGACGGCCGTCGGCATGTAGAACCCGGAATAGGTCGTGCCGTTGCCGGCGTCGTCGGTGATCGGATCGCGGCGCTGCGTGCCCTCCGCCAGGGCGCCCGAGGCGATCATGGCGTCGAACGTCGCCTGGTCGGCCACGTAGTTCCAGTTCTCGGTGTTCGCACCGACGGTCCGGTTGAGACGATACTGCTGCGTATAACCGACCAGGACGCCGAAGGTCTCGTCGTCGTTCTTCCACGAGAAGCTGCCGCTGTACTGCGGTTCGAAATCCTCGGTCACGTCGGCATACGTCGCTTCGACCGTGAAGAACCCGCTGTTGCGGTCCCGGTCGAGCGGCTTGTGCGTGTGCAGGACGATGGTGCCTCCGACGCCGCCTTCGTCGTACTTAGCCTGCGGCGACTTGAGCACTTCGGCGCGTGCGATCATGTTCGACGGCAACAGCGTGTACAGGAACGAACGCGTCGGTTCGCCGGCGGCGGCGGCAATGTAATTGCCGTTGAGCTGCGTGAACGTCAGGCTCGATCCCAGGCCGCGAACGTCGACACGTGCGCCCTCGCCGCCGTCTCTGGTGATCGAGACGCCGGGTACGCGCTGCAGCGCGTCGGCGACGTTCTTGTCGGGAAATTTGCCGATGTCCTCGGCGTTGATCGAATCGACGATCGAATCGGCAAGCCGTTTCTGGTCGATGTTGCTCTGCAGCGAGGACCGGATGCCGAGAACGACGACTTCCTCGATCGTCTCCTCGTCGTCGGTTTGCGCCGCTGCAGGCAGCGCTGCCGCGAAGCCGAAGACCGCCGTCAACAGGAAGCGGCCGACGGATCGGAAACTCGCCAAACGGAAATTGGAACGGAACATATTCGTTTCCCCCGAAATGATTAACGCACTTTGCGCACGGTATTTATTGGTCCTGCCGATTGAATGTAACCGGTTACATTCGGGAAGTCCAGCCCGAACGACGATCAATCCGGAGTGTTGCGCAAATACGACGCCCGTCCGCCGCTCAGGCGCCGCGCAGCGCGTCGACGAGGCTCGTTATTTTCAGCCCGGAGAGGCGCACGGACCTGCCCTCCGGCGGCGCGATCTCCACGGGCCGGCCGGGCAGGAGATCGAAGAAATTGTCGGAGAAGTTCGCGGTCTCGTCCGAGCGCTGCGAAACCCGGACGTAACGCGCGAGCGATGCGGTCGCTTCGAGCCGCAGCGTATTGCGGTCGCCGACGGCGGCGACGACGCCGGGGTCGGTGAGCGCCCGCCCGCGAACGGCGCCGAAGTAATGGCAGCGAGTGACGTCCACGCCGCCGCCGCGCAGTCTGCCGACGAGGACGCAGTCTGCGAGCTGCCGGCCGCCCGCCAGGCCGGCAACGTCTCCGCGCCAGGCCCGGGTGACCGAGCCGCCCGCCGCGGCGACTTCGACGCGGCCCGCCCAGACCGGTTCGCCCGAGAACCGCAGAATCTCGAGATCGACCGTCAGGGCCAGCGGTTCGTTGCGGTCGTTGACGACGTGCGCCGTCACCGTCTTGCGCCCGGCCTCGAAGCACAGAGTCGTCGGCTCGAAGCTGCGCCTGACCTCGTAGTGCAGGGCTTTCCACCGGCCGAAATAGTCGATGCCCGACCACGACGCGCCCGGCCAGGCATCGTTCAGCTGCCAGTAGACCGTTCCCATGCAGTAGGGCCGCGCGAGCCGGTGCGCCTCGATGCCGATCCTGACCCCCTCGGCCTGCAGCACCTGCGACAGGTACAGCATGTTCGCGAACCCCGGCGCAACGCCGAAGCGGCGCCGTATCCCCTCGGTAATGCGTTCGTTGCCCGTGGCGTGCCGCTGGTGCGCCCGCATCGCGGCCGAGTCGACGTCCCAGTCTTCGGGCCCTGCGTAACGGGCGACCGTCGCGGCGCCGGGAAACGACTGGAATCCGAACTCCGTCATGAAACGCGGCACGTTCTCGCGGTAGGCCGGGAACTCCTCGCCGCCGTGCCAGACACCCCAGTAGTGACTGTTCCCCTGCCCGGCCGTCGACGGTTTCTCCCAGAAACTCTGCGGCGAAGACGGCAGGTAGCAGTCGGCCCGCCCGGGATCGTGCGTCGCAACGAGGTCCGGGATGAGCTGCCGAAAGAGCCGCTGGTTGGCGGACACCATGGCGGCGAACTGCGCGTCGGTGTAAGCGAACTTCGCGGGCCAGTCCCAGCACGCGATGCCCATGTCGATTTCGTTGTTGCCGCACCACAATGCCAGGCAGGCGTGATGGCGCAGCCGGCGAACGACGTCGGCGACTTCGCCGCTGACGTTGGCGAGGAACGCCTCGTCGGCGGGATAGAGCGTGTTCGCGAACATGAAGTCCTGCCAGACGAGAATGCCGTGTTCGTCGGCGAGATCGTAGAACGCCGGCGACTCGTACGCGCCGCCGCCCCAGACCCGCAGCATGTTGATGTTCGCCTGCACCACGTCCGCGAAAATCTGCCGGTAAGGACGATCGTCCACGCGATGCGCGAACATGTCGGGCGGAATGTAGTTGGCGCCGCGGATGAAAACGGGCAGCCCGTTGATTTTGAAATAGAAGGACCTGCCGTGCTCGTCCGGCTGATTGACGAATTCAATGGTCCGCAGACCGAATCGCCGCCGCAGCGCGGCCAGCGTCCGCTCGCCCGCGACCACTTCGAAGTCGAACGCGTAAAGGTGCGCCTCCCCGAGGCCGCGAGGCCACCAGCGTCGCGGCTCGTCGATGATGACGCTCAGCCGCCGGGACGCCCGGCCCGGCGGCATCGCCAGCGGCGCCTCGGCGGCGACCGCGCCGGCGCGCAGGACGCGCACCACGCCGTCGATCGCTTCGCGCGCGTCCACCTCGACGGCGAAGCTCACCGTCGCGCTGTCGTCCTCGAGTCGCTCGACGGTCATCGCGGCGTCGGCGATGCGGCAGTGCGGGACGACTTCCAGGTAGGCCGGGCGGCAGATCCCGGACGAGACGAGTCGCGGCGCCCAGTCCCAGCCGAAATGACAGGCGGCCTTGCGCGTGTAGACGCTCAGCTTGGCCTCGGAATCGTCGTTCTCGGCGGGATAGGTGATTCCGCCGCGTTCGTGACGGTCCCGCACCGCGGCAAGCGGCGAACGGATCGTCACGGACAGCTCGTTGTCGCCGGCACGCAGCCGTCCGTCGCAGCAAACCCGGTAGCGGCGAAACATGTTGTCCGACTCCAGCACGACGTCGCCGTTGAGGCGGACCGTTGCATAGGTGTCGAGGCCCTCGAACACCAGGTCGGCGTGCAGGTCCTCGGCGCCGGGCTCGAGGAAGAAGGTCGTCCGGTACTCCCAGTCGCGCTCCTCGATCCACTGCAGGCTGCGGAAGTTGTCGCCGACGAACGGGTCGGCAATGTCGCCCGCCTCCATGAGGTCCGTGAAGTTGCAGCCGGGCACCGTCGCCGGCAGCCACCGCTCCGTGCCGACCTCGCGCAGCGACCAGCGGCGCGGCAGCGGAACGCTTGCCGGGCCGTCCTGCCGGACCGGAATCGGCAACGCGTTCGATGGCAGGTCTTTCGACAGTGTGGTCAAATCGAATCCGGGAACCCGCGCGCGCCGCAGCGGGATTCCACCCCCTTTCGTGTTCTTTTTCGTGCGGGCATCCTAGCAGGGATGTAACCGGTTACACCACTGTTTCATGCCGGCGCCTGCCGGCAGGGCCCGGTGTCCCGTCTGCCCGACTAGGGGGCCGGACCGGTACTCGCCCGGACGATGAGATCGTAGTCGAGGATCACGTTGTTCTGCGACACGCCGCGCTCCTCGATCTGGTCGATCAGCATGTTGCAGGCCATCTGGCCGATCTCGTCCGACGGCTGGTCGATGGTCGTCAGCGGCGGATCGTAGTGACGCGCGAAGTCGATGTTGTCGAAGCCCGCCACCGACATGTCGCCCGGAACCGAGATTCCGGCGCGCTTGATGCTCTGAATCGCGCCGATGGCAATTTCGTCGTTCATGCAGAACAACGCGGTCGGACTGTCGTGCAGCTCGGCAATACGGGTTCCGGCCTTGACGCCCGACTGCATCGAGTAATCGTCGGCGTGGACGATCAGATCGGGATCCTCGGCAATATCCGCATCCTGCAGCGCCCGGCGGTAGCCGGCCAGCCGGTCGATGGAATGCGGATTCTCCGGCGGCCCGCAGATGACGGCGATACGCCGGTGTCCCAGCGACAGGAAATAGTTCACGACGGCGCGCGCCGCCTCGATGTTGTCGATGCGCACGGACGGCAATGCCGTGTCCGCGCAACCGCAGGCGTACACGATCGGGAAGTTGGTCCGGCGCGCTATCCGCGAGTTCGACTCGCTGGGCCGGAACTGGATGATGCCGTCCGCGAGACGGGTCTCCACCAACTCGATGTACTCGTCTTCCCGCCGCAGGGAATCGCGCGTATCGCCGAGCAGGACCGAGTAACCGCGATTCTGCGCCGCCAGCTCCACGCCCCGTATGACTCGCGAATAGAACGGACTCGCAATGCTCGGGGTGAGGATGACGAGCGAATACGACCGCTCGGAGCGGAAATTCCGCGCCAGCATGTTCGGCCGATAGTTCAGCCGTTCGACGGCTTCCATGACCTTGCGCCGGCTTTCTTTCGAGACGAGTTCCGGGTTGCGCAACGCCCGCGATACGGTCGCCGTGGAAACGCCTGCCAGTTGTGAAACCTCGCGGATATTGGACATCGTCGTACTGCGGGAAGCGTGCCGGGTCCCGGAATAATGCCCTACGCGACCCTTGCTGTCGCGCTCCGGGCGCGGGCATCCGCCGTACCGGGCCGTCAGGAATCGCCGGCGCCCCGCTCCCTCGTTTGCGCCTCACCGGAGTGCATGGCGGACAACAGCGCCCCGTGCTCCGCCGACTTCTGCGCGGGAACGACGCGAGCCGCCGCGTCTTCGCCGAGCCACGGCAGCAGCTTGCGGCTGAGTCCGCCGACCAGCGCGACTGCCGGCGCGCCGAAAGCCACGAGGCGCACCACGAGGTCCGACAGGTACGCGCTGCCGTCTTGCAGTATCCCGGCGGCGACGGCGTCGCCGCTCCCGGCCGCATCGACGACGAGCGGTGCAATACTCGCGAACCTCGCCGGCCTGGCGCCGCTCATGAAATCGACGAGTTCCAGCGGTCCGAAGCCCGTTTCCTCGCGCAGCGCGCCGCGCAGCGCCGTCGGCGGTCCGAGCTCGTCGAAATCGAGCAATACGGCGCGAATCGCCTCGAGCCCGAACCATGCGCCGCTGCCCTTGTCCGCAAACGGAAAACCGTATCCCCCGAGGTAATGCCATTCCCCGTCGACCAGCGCGCAGCCCGACGAACCGGTCCCGACTACCACGACGCCGCCGTCCAGGCCCCCGTGAGCGCCCAGGCAGGCGATCTCGACGTCCGTCGTCAGCTGCATGTCGCAGAACGGATGGTCCCAATCGACCATACGCTCGTAAGCGGACTTGACGTTCGCGCCCGCCAGGCCGACGCAGGCGACGACGTTGCCGATCTCCGACGGCGCGCAACCCGCGTCGCTCAATGCGGCCTCGACGGCCTCGACGACGGAGACCGCCGCCTGCCGCGGATCCTGGAACGGATTTGCCGGCCCGGCGCTGCCGGCGCCGAGTTCGACGCCCCGGGCGTCTGCCAGCAACGCGCGGCAACGTGTCCCGCCGCCGTCGATGCCGGCGTAGATCGGCTGAACGCGACCGGCCGTACGCCGCGCGATCACGCCTTGATCCCGGATGTCGCGACGCCGGAAATGATGAAACGCTGGAAGAACAGGAACAGCACCGCGACGGGCAACATGGCCAGCACGGCTCCGGTCATCAGCAGGTGGCGGTTGTCGACGTACGGAGACCGGAAGTACTCGAGCCCCAGCGTCACCGTGCGGTACTCGGGATTGTCGAGGTAGATCAGCGGGCCGAGAACGTCCTGCCAGGTGGCGACGAACGTGAACAGGCCGACGACGATCAGCACCGGAACGCAGTTCGGGAGGATGACGAAAAAGTAGGTCCGCAGCGGACCGCAGCCGTCTATCTGCGCCGACTCGTCCAGCTCCCTGGGCAGCGTCAGCATGTACTGTCGCAGCAGAAAGACGTTGAACGCACCCGCCGTGAAGTGGGGAACGATCAGCGGCAGGAACGTGTCGATCCACCCCAGGGACTTGTAGATCGAGAACAGCGGTACCAGCGTGACCTGGCCGGGAATCATCATCGTTGCGAGCAACAGGACGAACAGGACTTCGCGTCCCCTGAATTTGAGTCGTGCGAACGCAAACGCAACCAGGCTGCTGGACAGGAGCTGCCCGACGACGGCCATGACGCCGATGAAGAAGCTGTTGCGCGAGAACTTGAGAAAGCCCGTAGACTCTTCGCCGAACGACGCCTCGGGCCCGCGCAGGGTCTCCGGGTAGTTCTCGAAACGCGTCTTCCAGCGCGTGACCCTGCTGTAGTCGACGTTGCTCAGAATCTCGATTTCCGTGGCCTCGCCGTCCGGCGGCACGACGAACAGCAGCTCGTCGAATCCGCTGTCGCTCTGCCGGATCATCCGCGAGACGACGGCAACCCGCCGCCCGTCGGTCTCCAGCGCGACGACCTCCGAGCCGGCGAAGGTGATCCTCGCCGCCGCCGGAGACAGCCGCGACACGGCGGTGTCGGACCACCATCGCGTCAGCTGCGACGGCGCATCCTCGTTCAGACGAACGTAGTATGCGCCGGGCTCTCCGGCGCCGGCGCGCTCCGCGCCGAGATCCGGCGAGCGCGCAAGACGAAACCACGAGTCACCCCCCGCCTCGACGATCCGCCCTGCCGCCGGGAGCTCACGGTCGACGTTGCGGAACTCGCTCGGATAGAGCATCGGCGGATTCATGGACAGTCCGTCGACCGTCTTGACCGACGAGATCAGTACCCAGTAGAACGGGAACAGCAGGAACACCGACACGCCGAACAACATCGCGTACAGGATTGCTTTCTTGGAGGCGGCCTGCTGCATCGGTCAGGTTTCCGTATAGACGAATCGCTTGGACAGTTTTATCTGGATCATCGTCACGGCGAAGATGATGACGAAGAGCACGAACGCCCAGGCGCAGGCCTTGCCCATGTGCAGGTTGTTGAAGGCCTCGTCGTAGATATTGACCGCATAGAATCGCAGGGAGTCGCCCGGTCCGCCCACCTGCGACGGGTTGTCGACGAAAAACAGGGCGGGCGTAAAGACCTGGAACGCACCGATCGTAGTCATGATTACCATGAACAGGATAACGGGCGACAGCATCGGCAGCGTGATGCTGAAGAACCGCCGCACGGTCCCGGCGCCGTCGATCTCGGCCGCTTCGTACAGGGTGCGGGGTATCTGCTTCATCCCGGCGTAGTAGATGATCGTCGCTCCACCGATCCAGAACACGTTCATCAGAACGACCGTATAGAAGGCGTGATACTCGTCGAGCCAGTTGATGGGCAGCACGCCGAACGTCGACAGGATCCGGTTGACGATCCCGTACTCCTTGTGAAACATGTTGACCCACAGCACGGCCGCCGCCGCGCCGGTGAACAGCGACGGGAAATAGAAGATCGCCTTGAACGAATCGGCGCCCCTGACGTTGCTGGTCAGGAGGCCGGCCGTCGCAATGCCGCCGAACAGCGAGATCGGGATGACGAATGCGGCGTAGCGGACCGTGCGCTCGAGGCCGATCAGGAAATACTTGTCGCTGAACAGGTCGCGATAATGCCGGGCACCGACCCACACCGGCTCCGAGATCATGTTCCATTCGGTGAACGACAGGTACACCGATGCGACGATCGGGCCGAGGGTGAAGAACGCGAAGCCGAACAGCCACGGCGACAGGCACACGAAGGCGGCCAGGTTCGTCGCCGCCGACGCCATGGCCCGGGTACTCCCCTCCTGGCGCCGCACGTAGCGCAGGTACAGGAGAAACGCCGCGCCGAACAGCGACACGAGCAGTATCGGCATGAGCACTCTGCTGCCCGCCGATCCGTCCTGCCGCTGCATGCGGGCGAATCCGGACAGCAGGTCGGCCTCCAGGACCGGCAACTCGCTTCTGATCCTCCGCTCCACCACGCCGCGCATTTCGTCGACGAACGCCGTATAGGTCGCATCGTCGATCACATCGTGACGCGCCTGCATCGCCCGCAGGCGTCGCTCGTATTCGTAATCGAGCGCGAAGTCCAGGCGCTCGAGCCAGGTCAGGTACGCCCGCTCGACGTAGGTCGCGGCCGGCGCGAGGAACGGCCGCGCGCGCTCGATATCGTAAAGAAACGCCTCGACGCCTTCTATGCCGTACGCGTTGTCGATGAACGCGCCTTCGGCGAGCCGGCTGACGGGTACGCTGCGCAGCGTGTTCGTGATCACCGCCTGCGCGTCGGGCGAGGCGAGGAAGCGCACGAACTCCCAGGCCTCGTCCGGGTGTTCCGAATCCCGGTAGATGCCGACGGCATTCACGCTCACCGACTGAATGGGCACGTCGCCGGCCGGGATGGGCGTTATGCCGACGCGCACGCCGTTCTCGCGGAGCGTCTCGAGGACATAGGGACCGTGATACGCCATCGCGAACTGATTCGACCGGAGTACCTGATCGCCGGAGTAATCCGAGGTCTGGAACACCGACGCAGGCGCCTGCACGCGCTCGGCGTGCATGAGCTGGAACACCTCGATCAAGGCCCTGACCAGCGCCTCGTCGCCGGCGATGTCGGGCCGTGTCGGATTCACGCGCCGGTCGACGAAGGTACCGCCGTACAGGCCGAACAGGATGTCGCTCCACCAGCCGCCGCTGCCGATGCCGTACTGCACGACGTTGCCGCGCTCGTCGCGCAAGGTCAGTTGGCGGGCCAGGGCCTTGAAGTCGCGCCAGTTCATCGGCCGGTCCGCCGGAGGCCATTCCTCCTGCGGGATGCCCAGCTCTTCGAGTCGGTCGATCGAGTAGACCACCGCGCCGGCCGCGACCTCGATCGGCAGCGCGTACTGTCTGCCGGACCAGCGCATGCTGTCGACGGCGCCCCGGTAGTATTGCGTCAGGTCGAGCCCGGACCGGGCCACGAAATCGTCGAGCGGCAGCAGCGCCCCGTGATTGATCCAGACACCGGCCGACGCGCTGACCAGGGAGATGACGTCGGGGGCGAGTCCCGATGCGGCCTGCGTTTGCAGCTTCGTCCAGTATTGTCCCCACGGGAGAATGACGACGTCGACCGCGATGTCGGGATGCCGTGCCACGAAACGGGCAGCGACCTCGCGATAGGTGCGCACCGTCCGTTCGCCGCCCCAGAAGGTCCAGCGGATCACCGTCCGTTCGCCGTCGTAACCGGCGTTGCGGATCACCTCGGCGCCTGCCGGCGGCGACGTCCACAGAACGGCCGCTGCCGCCAGCACGGCCAGGCGTTGCAGGTGCCTTCGCAAGCTGCGTGCGCGACTGAACCATGAGGACCGCGTCGACATCATCCTGAATATACAGTAGGCGGCTCCGATTCGACCTGTCGTTCGTATTCAAATGGGATAGTATTTTGAACATTATGCGCCGCGCCGCCGACCATGCCTTCGTGCACGTCGAACTGCCCGACAGGATCCGCATCGAGGAGCCGCAACGCAGGGTCTACTGGTTCAAGGCTTGCCTGCTCTATCCTCACGTCGGCATCGGCTGGGAGAGCCCGGACCGCGCCGAGAGCGGCGGGATGCGGACCCACCAGCACGACGAGGGCATCGAAATCAGCTATTTCGTGCACGGGCAGGTGTCATGGCGCGTCGACGACCGGAGTTTCGAGGTGCGTCGCGGCGACGTTTTCGTCACCCTGCCCGGACAGGTCCACGGCGGCCAGGACGACGTCAAGGAACCGTGTCAGCGGTTCTATCTCGAACTGATCGTCCCGGCCGGCGGCAAGCCGCTGCCCGGCACGACGCGACAGGAGACGGCGTCGCTGGCGGCGGCGTTCGCGAACATCGACAACCCGGTGTTTCCCGGCAACGGCGCAATCGGCCGGCTGTTCGAGCGCTTGCTGGCACTGCACGGCACCCGCGACGGCGACCCGCCGGAACGCCTCGGCCTCCTCGATGCCCGCACCGTGCTGCACCGCCTGTTGCTCGAGGTGCTGCGTTGCAGCAGCCGGCACGCGCAATCGAGGCGCCCGGTCGAAGCGCATCGCCGCCCGTCGCCCGAGATCGATGCGGCGCTGGACTGGATCAATCTCAACCTGGCCCGCTCGTTCGACGTGCCGATGGTCGCGCGCCGGGCCGGGCTCAGTATCAGCGCGTTCCATCGGCGTTTTCTGCAGGAGGTCGGCATGACGCCGTCCGAGTACCGGACGCGCCGTCGCATCGAGCAAGCCAGGGTCCTGCTGGTGGAGCCGGACCGGTCGATTACCGCGGTCGCCCACAGCCTGGGCTTCTCGACGAGCCAGTATTTCGCGACCGTGTTTCGCAAGTACGTGGGGGTCACGCCGCGCGAGTTTCGGGCCGGCAAGGGCGTGCCCGGGCCCTGAAATGTTCAAAATCCTCTCCCGCGCGAATGCGAACGACACGCCGTCGCCGCCGCTTAAGATGACGGGCTGAAGCGATGCATCGCAGGGGGAACTCATGGCGAGCGTGACTCTCGAGAAGGTCCGGAAGGTCTACGACAACGGCTTCGTCGCGGTACACGGCGCGGATATCGAGGTGGCGGACGGCGAGTTCGTCGTCCTGGTCGGTCCGTCGGGCTGCGGCAAGAGCACCACGTTGCGCATGATCGCCGGACTCGAGTCCGTTACGGAAGGACGCCTGTCGATCGGCGATCGCGTGGTGAACGACGTTGCAGCCAAGGACCGCGACATCGCGATGGTCTTCCAGAACTACGCCCTGTACCCGCACATGTCGGTGTTCGACAATATGGCCTTCGGTCTGCGGCGCAGGAAGCTGCCGAAAGACGCCATTCGCCGGCGCGTCGACGATGCCAGCGAAATCCTCGGTATCCGGGCCGTGCTCGACCGCAAGCCCAGGCAGCTGTCCGGCGGACAGAGCCAGCGCGTGGCCGTCGGCCGCGCCATCGTCCGCGAGCCGGAAGTCTTCCTTTTCGACGAACCGCTTTCCAATCTGGATGCGAAACTGCGCGTGCAGATGCGCACGGAGATCACGAGCCTGCACCAGCGGCTCGGCGCAACCATGATCTACGTCACCCACGATCAGGTCGAGGCGATGACGATGGGCGACAGGATCGTCGTCATGCACAAAGGTCATGTACAGCAGACCGACGTGCCCCTGAGCCTGTACGACCGTCCGGCGAACCTCTTCGTCGCGGGATTCATAGGCAGTCCGGCGATGAATTTCCTGCACGGCGAAATACCGGCCGGGAGCGGTACCGTATTCCGCGAACGCAACGGCGCCTTCGACCTGGAACCGCTGCCGGCGCAACGGGCCGCGCTCGAGGCCTATGCCGGATCGCGTGTCGTTCTCGGCGTACGCCCGGAAGATCTCTATGTCGCCGACAGTCGGCGCCTGCCCGACCGGACGGCGCGCCTGGACGCGGTCGTCAGCCGGATCGAGCCGATGGGCAACGAGAGTTTCGTTTACGGATCGATCTCGGAACAACCGCTGATCGCCCGGGTTTCGCCGCAGGCTTTACCGGGAAAAGGCGAATCGATCGGTCTGGCCGTCGATCTCGAGAGGCTGCACTTTTTCGACGCCGGCACGGAACGGGCGATCGTCAATCACGACGTCCGCCGATCCGACAGGCGATAATCACCCAGACGAGAGAACTCAGCCGCTATGCAGATGAAACCCGACGCGATCGACGTACGAGTACAGCGTCGCATCGCCGAACTCGACCACTACCGATTCACGTACCGCCGACGCACGGCCGGTTGGACCGTATCGCGCGCCTGGCCCGCCGGCATCGACCGACCGGCGGCCGCCGACGGCCTGCTGGAAATG
>JAKSCZ010000179.1 GCA_022360335.1 Pseudomonadota bacterium | reverse complement strand
TACATACGCGCCGCGCCCGGGGACGTCTGGAAGGCGTTGACCTCGGCCGAGTTCACGTCGCGGTATTTCTACGCCACGCGCGTCGAATCCTCGTGGCAACCCGGGGATCCGGTCTACTATCGCTACGAAGACGGCGAAACGACGGCCGTCGAGGGTGAGGTCATCGACGCCGAGCCGCCGCACAGGCTCGTCATCTCGTGGCATGTCCTGTACGACGAGGCCGCGGCGAAGGAACCGCCGTCGCGCGTGACGTTTCACCTTAAAGCGATGAACGGCCAGACCAGACTGCGCATCGTGCACGACCGCTTCCCCGGGGAATCGGTCGTATTCGACGGTATTCGCAGCGGCTGGCCCTGGATCCTCGCCAGTCTGAAGTCGCTGCTCGAGACCGGCGAGGCGTTGCCCGCCGTACGGACGGCCCAGCAATCAACGGGGAGATAAGGATGCGACACCTGATACCTGTATTCGCCCTGCTCATCGGCCAGGCCGCGATTGCCGGAGACGAACGGATAATGTTCAAGACGGTCGACGTCGAGGCGCCTATCGACACGGTCTGGGATGCGTGGACGACCGAGGAAGGCCTGACTTTCATATCGAGCAGGTCGAACGTGGAATTGCGCAGCGGCGGACCGTACGAGTGGTTCCTCGATCTCGAACCCGACAGCAACGGCCGCCGGGGAGGCGAAGGATCGCGGGTCCTGGCCTGGGTGCCGCTGCGGATGCTCGCCTTCTCGTGGACGTTTCCGCCCGATGTGCCCGAGCTGCGCGACGCCGGCGAAACGACGCAGGTCGTCGTCTTCTTCGACGAAGTGAACGCCGGCAAGGTCCGCGTCCGGCTCTTCAAGCACGGCTGGCAGGACGGCGAAGCC
Organism: Pseudomonadota bacterium; assembly: GCA_022360335.1. Lineage (GTDB taxonomy): Bacteria > Pseudomonadota > Gammaproteobacteria > Steroidobacterales > Woeseiaceae > UBA1847. Next base: position 159 of record JAKSCZ010000179.1, on the reverse strand, counting down.
TGGCGGCGCGGCTGGGACTACTTCGACCGCGCGTGGTCGATCGTCCTCGAGCGCCTCAAGGCGGAGCTCGAAGCGCGGGAGTGACTGGAGCGGGTGAAGGGAATCGAACCCTCATTCTCAGCTTGGGAAGCTGATGTTCTACCATTGAACTACACCCGC
>JAKSCZ010000571.1 GCA_022360335.1 Pseudomonadota bacterium | reverse complement strand
CGAGGCCGGTTACGCCGCCATACTGGCCTACCGCGAACACGAGAAGCGCCTGACGGGCGCCGCGAAGGACGAGTGGCACCGGGCTTATCTCGACAGCGGCCTCAAATTCGCCGATACGTACCCGGAGCACCCGGCGTCGGGCGCCGTGCTGACGACGGTTGCGGAGGACCTTTTCCGGCAAGACCGGTTCGATCTGGCCGTAGCGGTCGGGCAGGCGGTCGTGGCGAAGCGGCCGCCCGTCGAGCCCGGGCTCTCGCGGACTGCATGGACCGTCATCGCACACTCGCAGTTCGACCTCCGGAACTTCGCCGAAGCGGAGCGTTCGTATTACAGCCTGCGCGCAGTGACGCCGGCCGACGACGCACGGGCGCATTCGGACATCGGGGAGCGCATTGCATCGTCGATTTACAGACAGGGCGAGCAGGCCCGCGACGCAGGCGATCTCGAGACGGCGGTCGGGCATTTCCGCCGGCTCGGACAGGCGGCGCCCGACTCGCCGATCCGCACGACGGCCGAATACGATGCCGCGGCTGCGCTGATCAACCTGCAGGCCTGGGACCGCGCTTCGGTCGTGCTCGAGGAGTTTCGCCGCGACTATCCGGACAGCGAATTCGCGGACGACGTCACCCGGAAACTCGCCGTTACCTATCTCGAGTCCGGCAATCCGGGACAGGCCGCAGCCGAGTTCGAACGAATTGCCGATGCGGCGTCGAGCACCGACGACGTGCGCCGGGAAGCGCTGTGGAAAGCGTCCGAGCTCTACGAGCGGACGGGTGCGCCGGATGCCGAACAGCGCGTGCTGGACAACATCGTCGCGCGGTATCCGGAGCCGTTGTCGGAATCGATCGAGGCGCGGGCGCGATTGCTCGAAATCGCGAGGCGGACGGGCGACGAGCGGGAAGTGAACACGCGCCTGCGTGAGCTCGTAGCCGTCGACGCGACGGCCGGGGCGCAGCGCTCCGACAGGACGCGCTACCTCGCGGCGACCGCTTCGCTCGAGCTGGCCGAGCCCTCTCGCCAGCGATTCGAGGTCGTCAAACTGAGTCAGCCGCTGGCCGACAGTCTCGCTCTCAAGAAAGAGCTGATGGAAGACGTCATCGACGCCTACACGAGCGCGGCAGATTACGGCGTCGCCGAAGTCACGACCGCGGCGACGTTTCGGCTCGGTGAGGTTTACGAGCGGTTCTCGTCCGACCTGATGGCATCGGACCGGCCGACCGATCTCGCCGCCGATGCGCTGGAACAGTATGAGATCATTCTCGAGGAACAGGCGTTCCCGTTCGAGGAAAAGGCGATCGGCCTGTACAAGGTCAACGCGGATCGAGCGGCGGACGGCGTGTACGACGAGTGGATCAGGATGAGTTTCGACCGGCTGGCGGGATTGATGCCGGCACGGTACGCGAAGAGGGAGCGCAGCGAAGATGTCGTTACGGCGCCTTATTGACGGGACATCGCCGGTCGCAGGATTGTTGCTGCTGCTCGCCGTGGCAGGCTGCGGCGGTTCGGGCGCCGTGCGCCAGGCGGACCAGCCGGAACGGCGGGCCGGCGGTGCGGAGCCCGCCGAAGCGCGATCGGCGATGCCGGGGATTCCGCCGGAGGCGCAGACCCTGTTCGAACAGGCGACGGCCGTGATGGCGGCCGGCGACTTCGTCGACGCCGAGCTCCGGTTCGAGGAATTCGTGCTGCAGTACCCGGACTATCCGGGCGCCTACGTCAATCTCGCGATCATTCACGCGAACAACGAAAACGACGGGCAGACGCGCGCGGCGCTGGACTCGGCGCTGGCGCTCGATCCCGGTCACCCGGCCGCGCTCAATCAGCTGGGTATGCTACTTCGCAGAAACGGCCATTTCCTCGAAGCAGAAGCCGCATATTTGAAGGCGGTCACAGTTTCGCCCGATTACGCCTTGGCACACTACAACCTGGGCGTTCTCAACGAACTGTACCTGCAGCGCCTCGAAGCGGCGCTGCACCATTTTGAGATATATCAAGGACTTGTCGGGGAAGACAAGCAGGTCGAGAAATGGATCACGGATCTGAGACGCCGCGTGGCGGCGAATCGGCGGACAGCAAACGTGGCGGAATGAAGGACATGAGTACTTATCGGCGATACGTATTCGGCACCGGATTCATGCTCGCCATGTGCCTGGCAGCGTTTGCCTCTTTTGCCGAGGAACCCCTCGACGACGAGCCGATGCCGGCCGTGGACACGTCGGCGACGGCCGAGGAAGCCGGGGAGGAAGAGGCGGCGGTACCGGCGGCGGACGTGACGCGGACGACGACCGGAAACCGCGTCATGGACTCGATGGAACTGAGTCGTACCGAGATTACGGGAAACCAGGAATTGCCGAAGGTGCTTTACATCGTGCCCTGGCAGAAGTCGGACCCGGGCGACCTGACGGGCAAGCCCGTCAACACGCTGATCGACGAGGTACTCGCACCCGTCGATCGCGAAGAATTCGTCCGCCGGGTCGAGTATTACAACGACCTGTACGGAGACGGCGAACAATAGTAGGAGGGCCGTAGGAGGGCCTTCAGGCCCGAACGAAACACAGGAGGACCGTAGGAGGGCCTTTAGGCCCGAACGAAACACAGGAGGCCCTCCCGCAGTGACGATGACAATCTGTTGTAGAGGAGCAGACAAATGAGCACAGTAGTGCGTT
>JAKSCZ010000058.1 GCA_022360335.1 Pseudomonadota bacterium | reverse complement strand
GGATGGCCGTGATGTTGCCCGGCGTGCGTCCCAGCAGGTTCTTGGCGTCCATACCGACCGCCTCGACGATGCGTCCGCCGCGGCCGGAGTCCTCACGAATCGCCACAACGGACGGTTCGTCGAGCACAATACCGTGGCCCCGCGAGTAAATCAGGGTATTGGCCGTGCCAAGGTCAATCGACAGGTCATTGGAGAAATAACCCAGAATATTCTTGAACATGCGGGGAGTTGCCCGGAAAAGGAATTAACGGCGTAATCTAGCAATGCGCACGACATTGCACAAGGCGGCGTGTATCATGGCGTGCCCGCTCTCGCGGGCTGGTGAGAAAACACTGAAAACACAGGAATTATCCGGTGTCACTCGATAAAGACCAGGTCCGGCGGATCGCCACGCTGGCGAGACTCGATCTGCAGCCGGAAGAGCATGGCGAACTCGTCGACAAGCTCTCCCGGATCGTCGATTTCGTCGACCGCTTGTCGGCGGCGGACACGAGCGGCGTCGTCCCGATGGCGCACCCGCTCGACGCAGCCCAGCGCCTGCGGCCGGACGCCGTGACCGAGACGAACGATCGCGATCGCTACCAGGAAAACGCTCCATCCGTGACCGACGGCCTGTATCTCGTGCCGAAGGTGATCGAATGACCGGCTTGCATTGCCGATCGCTGTCTGAGCTCTCGGCCGGGCTGGACGCGGGCGAGTTCTCGTCCGTCGAACTGACGCAGGCATTGCTCGATCGTGTTGCCGCACACGGCGAGACGCTCAATGCATTCATCACCGTTACGGCCGAACAGGCGCTCGCAGCGGCCGATGCCGCAGACAAGGCGCGCGCCGCGGGTAAGGGCGGCGCGCTCAACGGTCTGCCGATCGTCCACAAGGACATCTTTTGCACGCGGGGCGTCAAGACCAGCTGCGGCTCGAAGATGCTCGACGATTTCGTCTCGCCGTACGACGCGACCATCGTCGAGCGTCTCGCCGCGGCCGGCGCCGTGGTGCTCGGCAAGACGAACATGGATGAATTCGCGATGGGGTCGTCGAACGAGACGAGCTGGTACGGAGCGGTCAGGAACCCGTGGGACCTCGAGCGTTCGCCGGGTGGATCGTCGGGCGGTTCGGCGGCGGCCGTCGCCGCACGGCTTGTGCCGGCTGCGACGGCGACCGATACGGGCGGCTCGATCCGCCAACCGGCGGCGCTGACCAACACGATCGGCATCAAGCCGACCTACGGGCGCGTATCCCGGTACGGCATGATCGCGTTCGCGTCGAGCCTCGATCAGGCGGGCGTGATTACGCGCACGGCGGAAGATGCGGCGCGCCTGCTCGGCGTCATGGCGGGTTTCGACGAGCGCGACTCGACCTGCCTCGACGTGCCCGTGCCCGACTACACCGGCGAGCTCGGCGAGTCGATCGAGGGCCTGAAGATCGGTGTCGTGCGCCAGCACTTCGACGAAGGACTCGATCCCGGGTGCGGCGTCAGGGTGAGCGAGGCGATCGCTGCGTTCGAATCGCTCGGCGCAAGCACCGTCGACGTCGACATGCCCAACATCGACCTCTCGGTGCCGACGTACTACGTCGTCGCGCCCGCGGAATGTTCGTCCAACCTCTCGCGTTTCGACGGCGTGCGTTTCGGGCATCGCGCGGAGAACGCCGAGGACCTGTTCGACCTGTATTGCCGCAGCCGCGGCGAAGGTTTCGGCGACGAAGTGAAGCGCCGGATCATGACGGGCACGTACGTGCTGTCGGCAGGCTACTACGATGCGTATTACCTCAAGGCGCAGCAGGTGAGGCACCTCATTGCCGACGATTTCAAGCGGGCGTTCGAGAAGGTCGACGTCATTGCCGGGCCGACGTCGCCGACGCCCGCGTTCAAACTGGGCGACAAGGTCGACGACCCGATCACGATGTACCTCAACGATATCTACACGATAGGGGCCAATCTCGGCGGCTTCCCCGGCCTGTCGGTGCCCTGCGGCTTCGTCGACGGACTCCCGGTCGGTCTGCACCTCGTGGGGCACCACTTCGACGAGAGCGCCCTGCTGCGCTGCGCGCACGCATACCAGCAGGCGACGGACTGGCACACGCAGTGCCCGGAGGACTTCGCATGAGCAAAGCAGCCCGGCTCACGGCGAGGACTGAGATGGGCTCCGCCTGGGAAGTCGTCATCGGGCTCGAGATTCACGCGCAGCTTGCGACGAAGTCGAAGATATTCTCGGGCGCGTCGACGGCCTACGGCGCGGAACCGAACACGCAGGCCTGCCTCGTCGATCTCGGCTACCCGGGGGTGCTGCCCGTGCTCAACGAGGAAGTCGTGCGCATGGCGACGATGTTCGGGCTCGCGATCAACGCGAAGGTCGCGCCGCGCTCCGTGTTCGCGCGCAAGAACTACTTCTATCCCGACCTCCCGAAGGGTTATCAGATCAGCCAGTACGAGTTGCCCATCGTCGAGCACGGCGAGCTGTTCATCACCGACGCCGAAGGCAACGACAAGCGCATCGGCGTGACGCGCGCGCATCTCGAAGAGGACGCCGGCAAGTCGATCCACGAGGGTCTCGACCGCTCGTCGGGGATCGATCTCAATCGCGCCGGTACGCCGTTGCTCGAGATCGTGTCGGAACCCGACATCCGGTCCGCGCAGGAGGCCGTCGAGTACATGCGCAAGATGCACACGATCCTGCGCTACCTGGGCATCTCGGACGGCAACATGCAGGAGGGATCGTTCCGCTGCGATGCGAACGTGTCGGTGCGGCCGAAGGGTCGGGAGGCGTTCGGCACGCGC
>JAKSCZ010000261.1 GCA_022360335.1 Pseudomonadota bacterium | reverse complement strand
TCAGCTCCGCCGCCTCCGTCGACGACCAATGCAGTCTTTGCAGCGATGATGCGTTACGCGATGCCGAGACCGGCGCGCCCGATTCCGGGCTATGCTCCGGCGCCTGGAACGAGAACCGGCTGTCGCTTTTGGAGTACACCGCATCGGACACGACCAGAATGTCGTCTCGTCCGCCAGGACTCGAAACCGGATCGACACCCTGTGCGGACCGACCGAACAGCGACGGCCGGTATTCGACCGTGATGGATTCGACAAGGGGCGTATAGCAGCCGGCGCCGGCCGCCGCGGCAACCGGTTTGCCTGCCAGGATTGAAAACGGGATGTGCGCGAGGGCGCCGTCGGGGACGACGATCAAGCGCGAGTAAGCCGGCAAGCGATCGTAGACGGGACGTAACAGCATGTCGCTCAGCGTCGCTGCCGCCTCCAGTCTGTCGCAGCCGCCGCCGATCTTCGGAGCGCGCAATGTATCGAGTACACGTTCTACGGCGTCGACGACGCGGTCTTTCGCCGCAATTTCATATGAGCTCACGCTGTCCGCATCGATGCTCCAGACATAGCCCCTGTCGTCGCCGAGAAAGTAATGGAGGATGAGTTCGCCCTCCAGCAACTCCTCCTGGATATCGTGCAGACCGGCAAGGTCGGCGTCCAGGAACAGCGCATCGTCGAATCTCGAACCGTCGTATCCCGACTCCGATGACTGCAACTCGATGACGAGATCGTCTATCCGCCGGCGCGTCGCCAATAACGCCGACTCATCGGCATCGGTAGCGACGAGACGCGACAATTCTGCGGTACTTGCATTCAGATCCCGCTCCAACTCGTCAGCCACGACGGCAGGCCGTTCGTCGGCATCCGGCGCGGTGTCGCCGTTTCGCCGGTAGAGAATCTCATCGAATGTCCGGGCTATGCGTCCATCGTTGAGCACGAGTGCGCGAAGCGCATTACCCGAACCCGGGTCTTTCTCGTCCATGGACATCAGGACTTCGATGCGCTTTTTGTAGGCCTCCTGCCGGATACTCAGGAACGCGCCTCGCAATCGGGGATCCGGGATCCTGTTTCGACTGGATTCCGTCCGCGCGATGCTGTCGTTGACGAACGTCATTGCCCGGGCCAGATTGTCGTTTTGCTGCTCGATGCGCGCCAGTCCGAGCATCGCCCGGGCAGGGCCCAGCGGATCGTCTGCCTGCAACCAGGCACGTATGGCCTCTTTGTAGTTTTTGACGGCGGCAGGCCTGTCGTGACGCTCGAGTATGACCGCGCGTTTGTAGTGAGACTCCGCGAGGCGGCGCTTGTCGCCCGACGCTCGATACATTTCGAGCGCCCGATCCAGATAGGTCAGGGCGAGTTCGTCCCGGCCGTGTACACCGAGACTCTCGCCCAGGCGCAGGAACGCCCGGGCCTGACCCGCCGTGTCGCCCAGTTCCATTCTGATCTCATAGGAGCGGCGGAAGTAGCCGGCGGCTTTTCCGCCATCGCCCAACCGAAGCAGGACCGTGCCGATTCCACTCAGAGTGAATGCTTCACCTCTTCGATCGCCGACCCGCCTCCTCAGCGGCAGGGCTCGCTCGAGAAAACGCAGGGCGCGCCGTCCCTCGCCGAGGTGGTAGTACACAAGGCCGATGTTGTGGAGCAGAACCGCACGCTCGAGGTCGTTGCCCAACACGCGCTGGATGTCGAGGGCCTGCCGGTAGCGCGATATGGCCGCCTGGAAGTTGCCCAGGCGTCTTTCCAGCAGACCGAGATTGTTCAGCGTCTGTGCTTCCCTCGCCGGGTTGTCGAACTCGCGATGCAGTTCCAGAGATTTTCGATAGGACTCGCGGGCCGTTCCCGGACTGCCGGTCAGGTCGAGAACCCGCCCGATGTTGTTGTACACGACGGCAAGGTCCGAGTATTCCTGCAATGCAAGTAAACCGGCTGCGGCCGACCGGTAACAGGGCAGCGCCGCCAGGTAGTCCCCTCGATAGTGGAGGAGCAGGCACCGATTGTTGCGAGCGACTGCAATGCCGTACTCATTGTCCTCCGCCGAAAACAGGGTTTGCGCCGTTTCGAGCGCGATGGCGGCTGCATCGAAATCCCCGGTGTAGACAAGCGCCAGTCCGCTGAAGGTATGCGTCCAGGCGGCGAGAACGGATTCATTGAGCGATGCATAGCCGGTCGCGGCAGCGTGGAAGAAGGCTGCGGCATCCGCGTTATGCCCGAGTTCGAACGCAAGTCTCGCCCGACTGTGCGTGGCGCGGGCCTCGAGTGCGGCGAACCCGTGTTCGCCGGCCAACTCCGCTGCAAGCTCGTAATGTCGCAACGCGGCGCCGAAACTGCCGCTGCGATTCGAGAGGTAAACGGAATCGGCCGCGAGCAGGTGTTCGAAGATTCGATTTCGGGCGCTTGCAGCCGGTGCGGACGCCGGCACGGCGTCGATCCTCACCGATACCTTGCCGGCACGCACCGCTTGCCGATCTGCACGCAAGACAATACAGACGCTCTGCGCAGGATCGGTACCGAAGACTGCGGTGTCCCATCCGTCCCGCCCGGTCGGGCTGTTGACGTGAATATCGATATTGTCGCCAATAACGGCGAGATCGACATCGATTCCCGACTGCCGTACCGAAACCGTCCAGCGTCCTTGCCGGTTCGGACGGAAGGCGAGCCGTCCGTGTGCGTCATCGCTCAACCGCACATCGGTCCAGACCCCCGCGGAGATTCCGGCCAAATCGCACGGCTGTGCCGTCGCGGGCCGACTGCCGAACAGCGCCAGGAGCACGGTCGGGACCAGAGCAAGCCAGACCCCCCGTAAACACAGGACCGGTTTTCGACTAGCCGAACCCAGACTCAGCACGGTGCAGTCCCTCCCAGGCGCCAAGTTCCGCGTACTCGTTTGTTGTTGGAGTGTTTTTTTATGCGCCGATGGCTCAATACTATGCCATCCGGGCCCGATCCGGTATCCGGTCGCAGCGGCACGGCCGATCCCGCGGCCTTTCACCCATCCCGTACCGTTGCGCAGCCGAAGCCCGGCCCGGGTCGACCGCCGTATTCGATCAGTCGCCGGCCGCCTTGCCGATCGCCCATCGCGAACCTATGTGCTCGCGATCGGCCGTCTTCGCCATCGACCCCCGCTCATTGGCGATCGGGCCGATCGCCTCGATACGGATACGATCCGGCCGACCCAGTGAGTGCCTGACGGCGATGGCATAGATTCCGCCCGACGGGTCCTGGACCGTGGCCTTGAGATAGCCCTCCGAGCTCGGCAAATCGCACCACGTACAATCATCGACGGCTTTCCAACCGGACACTGAATCCGTGAATTGGGAACGGCAACGAAACTCCAGTTTCTCCGGGTCGCCGGTCGGCAGGATATCGAGCCGATCTCCGGCCTCGATCAATCGGGTTGTCGACTCGGTTATCAGCCATTGCTTCAGGAAGGACTTCATTGCCTTTTCGCTCTCCAGTCTTGCCGCCAGTAGCAGCCGATCTGCGGTGCGCCCTCGCTTCTTGTCGGAGCGGGTCCGTCGATTAACACGGGCGTCGCCTATTTCTTTCGCATAAGAGGAATTAATCCCACCTGTAAGACGATGAGGGAGAAATCCCTGCGGCAGGAGAATGCCGCCTGCGGATAACCGGGCGAGACGTCAATAGTCGAGACTCAACGCCGGGGATCGGTCTCGGAGCGACTTGGCGGTCCCAATCCTCGGGGGAATAGGCCAGAAGTGTGCGTCGAACCCAGGTCAGTCCGGCAAGACAATGCAAATCTGAGGCCCGCAGAAGGCCCGCACACTCCGTCGGTCGACTTCCTATTCGGATTCGAGCGCGGCCCTTGCGTCTTGCACTA
>JAKSCZ010000426.1 GCA_022360335.1 Pseudomonadota bacterium | reverse complement strand
GCCGCGGTTCTTCACGGCATGCAGCAGGGGCCGGTGGCGGATCTTGCAGGCGACGACGGCGGTTTCGGCGATCGCCGAGTACGGATGAAATTCGTCGGAAATGGACTGCAGCCCGACGAGCAGCTTGCCGGGGCTGGCGATACCCACGATCTGCTCCCGGCCGTCCGGCGTGTTGCAGGTAATCTTGACGAGACCCTGCGACAGCGAATACAGCGACGAAGACGGTTCGCCCTGCGCAAACAACGGCTCGCCCGCGCCGAAACGAACCTGCTTGACGGCGTCGGTGATCATGCACCGGAAGTCGGCGTCCGTGAACGGGCTGTTTTCCGCCTGCAACTCGTGAAAAGGGCAATCACAATTGCCGCAAGTCATTGTTTTTCTTCTCCCCAATCCACCGCAGACCTTACAGGAGCCGATCGTGCCGGTCGATTGTGGCTTTTTTCATCGGAGCGTCGGTTTCTACGTAGTCGAAACTGACATTTGTCAGTCCGGGAGCCGGCCTGAGTCCTCGTACGGAAAAGCCGTAAACAATCGCAGCTCCCATACGTGTAATCCACCGGCCGAAACTGACGGATGTCAGTGTTTCGCGGCGCCCGTGTTTCTATCGTAGGCGTGCTCCGGACGACCGTTCCCCAATCCTCGCGGCCGAGACCGGGCTACGTTCAAACCCAACAACGGGAGTACCTCCATGAACCGGTTCCACAAACTCTTCCGATGGGCCTGGTCTATTCTCGTGGTCTGCACCCTCGCGTTCGCGACGGGTGGCTGCGAGGGCGACGACGGCGCCACAGGACCTGCCGGTGCGGCCGGTGCGGCCGGCCCGGCCGGTCAGCAAGGACCGCCGGGACCTCCGGGACCCTCACCGAGCGAAGTCGAAGCGGCAGTCGCCATGGCGAATGTCGAATCCTGCAGCGTCTGCCACGAAGGTGCGGGCGACTTTCACCAGGCGATTTACAATACGGCTTACGACGACAGCGATCTGGAACTGACGATCACCGACGTGTCGAGTCTGGCTGCCGTACCGCCGGCAACGGGCTGGGATCTGACGATCGAGTTCAGCATCGCCTACAATGGCGCGCCGTACGACGTCGATCCGTCTACGATCGAATTTTTGAGCTTCAAACCCATCGAGTACAGCGACGCGGACGGCGGATTCGTACAGCCCGGCTTCAGCCCGTTCCCGGGAATCAGTGCGGCGAATACGATCAACGTCGGCGGCGGCGATTACAGCCTGACCGTCAACGTCGAATACGACATCGACGGCTGGGACAGCGGCGCGGTTGGCGGCTTCATCGCCAAAGGCCAGTACGATTTCCCGGACAACCCGTACGCACCGCCGAAACGGGTCCGGGTGTATGAAGACCAGTGGTCCGACGCATTCCAGGTCGGCGCCGCCCCGATGTCCTACAGCTCGCTTGCCAATCCCGAGGGCTGCGCGCAATGTCACGGCACGCCGTACAGAAAACACGGCAACGTCGATGCGGTCGTTGACGGCGTGGCCGACTTCGTCAACTGCAAGAACTGCCACTTCGACGACCGTGTCGGCGGTCACTTCGAGTGGCAGCAGATGGTTGACGATCCTTTGGCCTGGGCAACCGGCGTGACTCCCGATCCGGCGGTCTACGCGTACGACGCGGACCTGATGAACGTGACGCACATGTCGCACGCGATGGAGTTCCCGTATCCGCAGTCGATGGCAAACTGCGTTACCTGCCACGAAGGCAACGTCGCGGCAGTTCTCGATGACGGCAATTTCACGCCCGAGACCTGCAAGAGCTGCCACGTCGTGAATGGCGTCGATGCCTGGCCGGAGGACGCAGGAACCACCCTTGCAGGCATGTACGCGCAGGACCGCAGGCCGCCGCCGCTCGAGTTCCTGTGGACACGCAGCGGCGTGGAAGGCTTCCACGACGGCTCCATGACCGACTGCACGACGGGATGCCACGGCGCGGTCATCGACGGTTTCACTGCCTATCACACGGGCTACGATACGACGGTCTACGACGACGCCGGCAGCCGGTATACCGATCTGGCCGGCGTTGCGATCGACGACGTCACGATCGCCGGCGATCTGTTGACGGTCGATTTCAGCTCGGTCGATGCGACCGTAAACCCGACGCTGGCAATCTCGTTCTACGGATGGGATACCAGGCACTACATCGTCCCGGCACACGAGCGCGACGGCAATCGTACGGATGCTGCATGCCAGGGCTTCCGTCCCGGTTGCAACATCGAGTGGGAACCCGGCAGCACCAAGCCGTTCTTCACTGAAGATGCCGCAAGCGTTGCGGGTGACTGGCGCGTAACGTTCGACATGGCCGGATTCCAGGCCTACAAGACCGACCCGATCCCGACGCTGATCGCAGACGGCGTGGTCAAATACGCCGAAATCACGATCCTGCCGGAACTCGAGGTTGGCGGCGAAGAGGTCAACGTGGATGCCGTGAGCACGACGTTCGACCTGGGCGGCAGCATGATCGTCGATAACTACTTCCAGGGTACCGGTGCTGCTGTCGACATCGACAAGTGCACCGCCTGCCACGAAAACACGGGTGTCCTGATCCACGCGGGCGCCGGCCGCTACGGCGACAGCATGCAGGCCTGCAAGGTCTGCCACAACCCGACCTACGACGGCAGCCATCTGGAAATGATGTCTCGTTCGATCGACAGCTATGTGCATGCGATTCACAGGTTCATGCCGCTCGACGAGGACGACGTCTACAACGCCGACGACCCGGTATTCAATGCAAGGAACGATCTGCACAAACACCATACGTTCCCGAATTTCACGATACTGAGTTGCGAAGGCTGCCACGTCGCCGGTGCGTACGACGTACCGGATCAGTCGAAGTCCATGCCCGGTAATCAGAGCGATTCCTGGACGCTCGACGACCCGAGTGTGCGTGCGATCGGCACGATTCCGGAGACTGTCACGGGTGCGGCCAGCCGGGCTTGCGGCAGCTGCCACCGGGCCGACCTCATCAACCATGATGACGCCGGCGGCCTCGCGTCCTTCGACGCACACACCGCTTCGTTCGGCACGTTTGTCGAGAATGCACCGAAGGACGAAGACGGCGACGAGCTCGAGGAAGAAGCCGTCCTGTTCGGCATCATCGACAAGATCATGGAACAGTTCGAATAATCGTCATCCCCCAGGGCGTTTCGCCTTATCTGGCCGGGAGAGGGATCTCCCGGCCTTTTTGTACCTGGATGCACTTATGCCGTGCAGGCCATGGATGACCGGGAGTGGCGTTGCGCCTCTGCGGAAAATCCCTACGGCCCTGCGGCTTTCCGGCGGACCGAAACTGACATCCGTCAGTGATTGCAACGGTGACGTTTCCTAGTCTCATCAACGGGGAACCTCCGCCATGTTTCAGGCGGTTGTCTTGCGGGCTAGCAGGGCGATGACCAACCCGGGAGGAAACAATGTCCAGTAAATTCAAACACCTGTTGCTTCTTGCAGCAGGAGCGTTTCTGTTTGTGGGGTGCGAAGGCAGCGACGGTGCGGCCGGGCCGGCCGGTGCCGCCGGCGCCGACGGCAACGATGCCGTCGACAGGGGCACGATCAGCGTAAGCGTTTCGTCAAGCGGCGGGCCTGTTGCCGGCGCTACGGTAACGACCGACCCGGCGACCGGCAGCGTCGACACCGACGCAGCAGGCCTCGCCACGTTGGCCGATGTTCCGATCGGTGTTTATGACCTCATGGTCGAGATCACGGGCACGAGCGTGTCTGCGATGGAAGAGAACGTCAATGTTGCCGCCGGACTAACGACGGATGTGTCGATTTCATTGAGCGGCGTTCCCGGCGCGGTGACAGGAACTGTCACGGCACCGGACGGTACGCCAGTCGAAGGCGCCGTCGTATCGGCACCGGGTAGCGCGGACGTCACCACGGATGCGGCCGGCGCGTTCACGATCGACTCCGTCGTCAGCGCATTCCTGTCGGTCGAACCGCCGGCGGGCTCCACGTTGCTCCAGGGCGGCACGCGCCATTCCGTTCGACCGGGCGATGTCGTCGGCATCACCCTTTCGGGTGGTCCGGAAAGCGACGCAACCTTTATTTCGAGCGACACATGCCTGCTCTGCCACAGCGGCGGACTCGCCGACGCATGGAGGAGTTCCGGGCACTATCGGGTCGTCGAGCGCTCGCTCGTCGAGATGGACCTCAATGGCTGGCCGGCTGATCCCGGTGCGGGCAATTGCAGCGCCTGGTTCGATACAGGTGTCGTTTCCAACATCCCGGGCGAACCCGCCACCAAGGGGCTGGAGAGCCACGGCACTTACATCCGCACGTGCAACGACAGTCCTGACCTGCGCTTCGAAGTACTGTTCGATAGCAACACGGACGAGGTCGCGGACGAAAACGTCGATCTCGTGGTCCCCGTATATGCAACTTATGGCGGACCCGGCACGCAAGCCGGTGAAATCTCCGTATTGCAGGATCGTGGCGAAGCCACCGATATTCACGGTGCCTGGAAACAGCGCTACATGTTCAGCATCGCCGATCTCGGTGCTTGCTCGCCGATG
>JAKSCZ010000418.1 GCA_022360335.1 Pseudomonadota bacterium | reverse complement strand
TGGACGAGTTCACCTTCCGCTTCAACCGTCGAACTTCACGTTCTCGAGGCCTGTTGTTCTACCGCATGTTGGAGCAGGCGCTGGTGACCGAGCCGGTCACCTATGCTCACATAGCTGGAAAAGCAAACTACAACATATAGGGGGTGGAGGAGCTAAGTGGATACCCCTTATATCCATACAGTAAACTGGTCCGTCATGGCAACCCGTGCCCACAAGGGCCGCGGCGCCGTTTCCGCGCCGGCCGGCCGTTTCGAGCGGCGCCCCGTCGAACTCGATGCGGAGTTTGCACACGAGCTGGCGCAGGAGGCCCTGCAGACGAATCTCCGGGCCATGCGGACCGGGCGCATCGTCAGCACGAACGCGTCACCCGACGTCCCGTTCGACCGGTCGATCAATCCGTACCGGGGCTGCGAGCACGGCTGCGTCTACTGCTACGCGCGGCCGACGCACAGTTACCTCGACCTGTCGCCCGGGCTCGATTTCGAGACCGAGATTTTCTACAAGCCCGATGCGGCGGCACGGCTGTTGAGTACGTGGGAGAAGGCGGGGTATGTGTGCAAACCGATCGCAATCGGCGCCAATACCGACCCGTACCAGCCGGCCGAGAGGACGCTCGAGATCACTCGCCGGCTTCTCGAGGCGTTCCTCGAGCACCGGCACCCCGTGATGCTGATCACGAAGAGTCACCTCGTCAGGCGCGACCTGGACCTGCTGACGGAACTCGCGGCGCTGAATCTGTGTTCCGTGGCAATCAGCGTGCCGACGATGAACGACGAGCTGAAGCGCATCATGGAACCACGGGTACCGTCCGCCGCATCGCGGCTGAAAGCCCTTCGGGAACTCTCCGAAAACGGCATACCGACGAGCGCGCTGATCGCGCCGGTGGTACCTGCCGTCAACGACGACGAGATCGAGACGATTCTCGGAGCCGTGGCGGACGCCGGCGCCGATCGGGCGCGCTACGTTTTCCTGCGCCTGCCCCACGAACTGCTCGATATCTTTTCGGCGTGGCTCGAGCGGCATTTCCCGGACCGCAGGGAGCGTGTTCTGAGCCTCGTTCGCCAGGCCGGCGGAGGCCGCGCCTACGACAGCCGGTTCGGCGTCCGGCAGTCGGGTCGCGGCCCGTATGCCGAGATGCTGGGGAAACGCTTTCGGACGGCCTGCCGGAAACTCGGTCTGGAATCCGAGTCCTATCAGCATGAGCTTGATTGCACCCGATTTTTGCGGCCGGGGAAGCGTCAGCTCGGGCTCGACTTCACGGCCCCCTGAGCGGCTACCGCCTGCACTGCGCAGCCGGTATAGTGAGCCGGGACGGGACAGAACTAATCGCACGTCCCCCTGTCACAAATACACGCAATCGGCGACGCAGGACGCCCTCAGGAGAAGCATTCCAGCGAATGAGTACGATACGACCCCGGTATCTGGCTATTCTGGCGGTTTGTCTGTCCGCGGCCGCGTGGGGACAGGAAACCGACGACCCGGAGGATGTCGGTGGACTGCTCGACCGGACCGTGCCGATCGCCGACGAGGAGACCGGGTTGGACGCTGCCGGGGACGCGACCGGCACGGAAGAGTCGGGACCCACCACCAGGGAAGCCGTGCTGAGCGAGTTCGAGCGTTTTCGCGAGTACCTTGCCGAGCGGAATTACGACGAGGCGGATCTGTCCGCAAAGCGGGTCGTACGGATGTCCATCGAACTCTACGGGCCGCAGTCCCGCGAAACCGCCAAGGCGCTCAACAACCTCGCGATCGTGCAGCACAGCAACAAGCAGTACGACGCGGCAGTCCAGAACTTCGAGTCGGCGATAGAGATCCTGGAAATCGTCGAAGACCGCCTCAACGAACAACTCGTCAACCCGCTGAAAGGACTCGGCGCGGCACAGCTCGGCCAGGGCCGACCCGACCTCGCGTCGAGGAGTTTCAACCGGGCGACGCACATAACTCACGTGAACGAGGGTCCGCACAACATCCAGCAGGTCGAAATACTCGAATCCCTGGCGGAAGCGAACGTCCGCCTCGGAAACGTCGAGTCCGCGCGCGACGTGCTCGACCGGATCCACATCCTCAACGTCCGCCATTTCGAGAACGACGCGCTGGGACTGTTGCCGTCGCTGATGCGCCGTGCCAGCTGGCAACACCGGGCAGGTTACTACAACGATGAACGCGCAACCTACCGGCGAGCCGTCCGCATCATCGAGGAATCGGCCGGCAAGAACGACCCCAGGCTAGTCGATCCACTGATCCGGCTCGGGCAGTCGTTCTACCACGCCCAGCCCCTTGCAGACGGTTATACGAGACCCGTCACGGCGTCGGGCGAGCTGTACCTGAAGCGCGCCGTGCGTATCGCCGAAAGAGACGACCAGTTTCCGTGGCTGGAGCTCGCGACGGCGAAGCTCGCACTGGCGGACTTCTATGCGGTGTCCGAACAGCACAACCGGGCGCGGCGACTGTACAAGGAAGTCTGGGAGGCGCTGTCGACCGACGAGGACCGGATCGAGATGCGCGAAGAAATCATGGGCGATCCGGTTCCGGTCTGGGAAGAGCCTCTGCCGGGCTACACGAATGCCGCAGGCGCCTCGCAACAGGCAACCGACGTCAAGGCGGGGAATATCATCGTCAACTACACGGTATCGTCGCGAGGTCGCGTACGCGTCATCAAGACCGAAGCCGACCCGATCGAGTTCACCGACATGCAGCGCGCGGTGCACCGCGAGATCCGTCGACGTGTATTCCGGCCGCAGATTCTGGACGGTGTTCCCGTGGAGTCGGACAACCAGAGATTCCGTCACGAGTTTTTCTATCGCCAGTCGGAACTCGACGACGTGCGCGAAGAACAGGCGGCCGGGGTAAAGGAGCCGAAGCGCACGTGAGAAGAACGACGATGCCTGCACGCGACGAGGCCTTGCCCGGCCGCGATACGGCCATGCCCGTACCCGGGCGCCACTTCGTCAGCGGCAATCCGCTGCAGGGTCCGTTCCCGGAGAACATGCAGCGAGCCGTCTTCGGTCTCGGGTGCTTCTGGGGCGCCGAGCGCCGATTCTGGCAGACCGACGGCGTCTACACGACCGCCGCGGGTTACGCCGGCGGGATGACGCCGAATCCGACCTACGAGGAAGTGTGCACGGGCGACACCGGCCACGCCGAAGTGGTACTCGTCGTGTTCGATCCGGTATTCGTGAGCTACGAGACGCTGCTCGGCGTCTTCTGGGAGGCCCACGACCCGACGCAGGGGATGCGCCAGGGCAACGATATCGGCACTCAGTATCGCTCGGCGATCTACACGCTCGACGACCGGCAACAGCGCATCGCCAGGCGATCGCTGGCCGCATACCGGGAGGAATTGTCGAAAGCCGGGTACGGCGAGATCTCGACCGAGATCGCGCCGCTCGAAACTTTCTACTATGCCGAGGACTATCACCAGCAATACCTCGCCAGGAATCCGGGCGGGTACTGCGGCGTCGGCGGCACCGGGGTGAGCTGCCCGACCGGTCTCGACCTCGACCGGCAGTCTGCGTAGGATACGCGCTGATCCGGACCGGGAGGCGCAACCGTGGCTGCGACAAGGAAAAAAGAGCCCAAACCACGCAAGCCGAGCCGCAGGCAGGCCGAACAGGCCGTCCGTACGCTGTTGCTCTGGGCCGGCGAAGACACGCGCCGCGAGGGCCTGCGCGACACGCCGAAACGCGTCGCGCAGGCGTACGAAGACTGGTTCGGCGGCTACAAGGTCAACCCGTACGAGTTCCTCGAACGCACATTCGAGGAGGTCGAAGGCTATGACGAGATGATCTTGCTGCGCGACATACCGTTCGAGTCGCATTGCGAACATCACATGGCGCCGATCATCGGCAAGGCCCACGTCGGGTACCTGCCGCGCCGCAAGGTCGTCGGCATCAGCAAGCTCGCGCGCGTCGTCGAGGCCTATGCGCGGCGCTTCCAGGTTCAGGAGAAGATGACGGCACAGATCGCCAACTGCATCCACGAGGTTCTGAACCCGAAGGGCGTAGCCGTCGTCATCGAAGCGAGCCACCAATGCATGACGACGCGCGGCATTCACAAGTCCGACGTGTCGATGGTCACGAGTCAGATGATCGGCGGGTTCCGCAAGGACGCGCGTACTCGCGCCGAATTCATGCGCCTGATCGACGCACAACGATAACGTTCTCCGTTTCCTATTCGCCGAGTCCCAGTTCGGCAACGCCTTGCCGGAACGTGATGTCGACGGGAATCGAGGCTTCGGTCAAGCGATCCAGATCCGCCTGCAGCTCCGGCTCGATGACGCCTTTCGTCTCCGTCAGCTCCCTAGCCCCCTCGTAGTCGCCGTCACCCTGCAGCGTCAGCAGGAGGCGCGAGAGGCCCGTCATCGCCAGCTCCATCGCGTCGAAGTCGACGCGATAGCGGCCCGTCTCCGCATCCCGCACGAATGCGCCCTGCTCGAGGAAGAAATTGAAGCGCACCATGTTCGCCTTGCCGTGCGCGCTGGCCGCACCGAAGCGAATCGAGCGGAACAGGCCGGCCATGAACGTCACGTAATAGTCGCGCAGATCGACGTCGCCGAGTTCGCCGGCCTCGTGCAGCTCGGTGATCATGTACAGACCGAGAACGTCGGCCTTGTTCTCTTCCATGCTCGAGGCGTACTCCTTGAGCGCGAGCTGCACCGTGCGCTTGCCGTCGATGGTGTTCTTGATGCCGAGGTCGTGCGCTACCTCGTGGAACATCGTCCCGGCGAAAAACGCATCGAACGTAATGAATTCACGTTGCG
>JAKSCZ010000409.1 GCA_022360335.1 Pseudomonadota bacterium | reverse complement strand
CGAGAAGCTGACGGCGATCAGCGGTACGACGGACAGCAACGTCGTGTAGACCAGGCTCATGGCGCGCAGGTTGAGCTGGCCGGATGCGATGTCGCGCGTGACGGCGTACAGATTTCGCAACACCCCGGCGACGAGACGGCCCGCCGGGCCGTGACGGGTCAGCCCGTCGCCCCAGACGTAGCGGTCGAATTGCTTGCGCATGCCGGCGATCATGGACGCATTGTACCTTCGCAGGAGCGGCTTCAGCCGCGAACTGGTTCCGTTTGTGCTAAAGGCCCTCCTACGCCGCGGTCATTCGTTGCAGCGCTTCACGGTATTTGTCGCGGGTCTTTTCGAGAATCTCGGCCGGCAGCTCCGGCCCGGGCGGGGTTTTGTCCCAGTCGAGCGTCTCGAGAGAGTCGCGCACGAACTGCTTGTCATAGCTCGGAGGACTGGTCCCCACTTCGTAGCCGTCGACCGGCCAGAAGCGCGAAGAGTCCGGCGTCAGGACCTCGTCGATGAGGTAGAGGCGGCCGGTCTCGTCGGTACCGAACTCGAACTTCGTGTCGGCGATGATGATGCCGCGTTGCAACGCATACCCGGCGGCGCGTTCATAGATTTCGATCGACACATCGCGCACGCGCGCGGCGAGCTTCTCGCCGATGAGCTCGACGACCTCGTCGAAATCGATGTTCTCGTCGTGTTCGCCGGCTTCGGCTTTGCTGGCAGGCGTAAACAGCGTTTTCGGGAGCTTTTCCGCCTGTCGCAGACCTTCCGGCAGGTCGATGCCGCAAACCCGGCCCGTATCCCGGTAGTCCTTCCACCCCGAGCCGATCAGGTAGCCGCGGACGACCGCCTCGATCGGCAGGGGTTTGAGGCGTTTGACGACGAGGGAACGCGTCTTCAGCGTTTCCCGGAGTTCCGCGTCGTGGACGACGTCCGCCACGCTGAGATCGGTCAACTGGTTGTCGATGATGTCGCGCAGCATGCGGAACCAGAACAATGAGATCTTCGTCAACACTTCGCCCTTGCCCGGGATCGGGTCGGGCATCACGACGTCATACGCGGACAGGCGGTCCGTCGTCACGATAAGGAGGTGATTGTCGTCGACGCTGTAGATATCGCGGACCTTGCCGCGTCCGATCAGGGGCAAGTCGGGGATCGAGGATTCGAACAGCGCGTCTCCGGTATCCATACGGCGATGATCGCCGCAACGGCGCATCCCCGCAAGGCCGAAATGGGAATGGGCGGCGAGTCGCGATACGATGCGGCTCGATATGTTCCTTGGAAAGATCCTCGCCCTGATCGTCCTGTTGCTGGTCTTCTACCAGTTTTACCGGGGTTTCAAGCACAGTGCTCACACGTTCGATCGCCGGGGCGACGCGATCGGGCGCGTGTCCGACGAGTTCGTGCGGGCGCTGTTCGGGTGCATGGGACATCTCAGCAAGTCCGACGGTCGCGTTACCGAGGACGAGATTCGGGCTGCCCGATTGATCATGCACCGCCTCGGGCTCGGTCCCGCCCAGGTACGCCGTGCGATCGGCTGGTTCGACGACGGCAAGCGCCGCGGCTTTCCGCTCGTGCAGACGGTCCGCGAGGTACGCCGCGCCGGCGCCCGCGATGCATCGAAGCGCGAGTTGTTCCTGCGCCTGCTGCTCGAAGTCGCGCTGGCAAAACGGGGACCGGGCAAACGGGAACGCGCGATGATCTGGACCGTCTGCACCGAGTTCGGCATCGGCCGCGTCGAACTCGCACAGCTCGAGGCCATGATCAGGGCGCAAAAAGGCTTCAAACGGTCGCCGGCGGGCGACGCAGATGCCGCACGGGTGCGCGGCGCCTACGAGACGCTGGGCATCAGGCCCGAGGCAAGCAACGAGGACATCAAGCGGGCCTACCGTCGTCTCATGAATCGGAATCATCCGGACAAGCTCGCGGGGAGCAATCCGGACCCCGCCGTCGTCGCCGAGGCCCAGCGCCGCACGCGTGAAGTACGCGGCGCTTACGAGATGCTGAAAGCAAGGCGCTCAATCAGGTAGTCTTGCCGCGTAACGCGACAGAGGAACGACCGTGGAACCCCTAATTGCTCCCTCGATACTCTCCGCCGACTTCGCCCGCCTGGGCGAGGACGTCAAGGCCGTGCTCGACGCCGGCGCGGACATCGTCCACTTCGACGTCATGGACAATCACTTCGTACCGAACCTGACGATAGGTCCGTTGGTATGCGAAGCGCTGCGCAGCTACGGCATCGAGGCGCCCATCGACGTGCACCTCATGGTCGAGCCGGTCGATCGCATCATCCCGGATTTCGCAGAGGCGGGCGCGAGCTACGTCACGTTCCATCCGGAGGCGAGCAGGCCCCCCGACCGCACGCTGGGCCTGATCCGTGACCGCGGGTGCAAGGCCGGGCTCGTTTTCAATCCGGCCACGCCGCTCGATTGGCTCGAATACGTCATCGACAAGGTCGACATGGTGCTCCTGATGTCGGTCAATCCGGGCTTTGGCGGGCAATCGTTCATAGCGTCCACGCTCGACAAGCTGCGGCAGGCACGCAGGATCATCGCGGCAAGCGGGCGCGAGATTCGTCTCGAGATCGACGGTGGCGTCAAGGTCGACAACATCGGAGCGATCGCGGCGGCGGGCGCCGACACCTTCGTGGCGGGCTCGGCGATATTCGGCAGCGACGACTACGCGGCGACGATTGCGGCGATGAGGGCGGCGATGAGGGCGGCAATCGAAAAATAGGGTGTCAGTCACCCTATTTCCAAATACATCTACCGGGTGACTGAAACCTGATTCTTGGAAATAGGGTGACTGACACCCTATTTCTTCTCGTAGGAGCGGCTTCAGCCACGAATTCGGGCCTGAAGGCCCTCCTACAGTTTGCGGTTCGGTCTCGCGCCGTAGACGACGATCGTTTTGCCGCTCGCCGACACGAGGCCCTGTTCTTCAAGGACCTTCAACACGCGGCCGGCCATCTCACGCGAACAGCCCACCAGGCGGCTGAGTTCCTGCCGACTGACCTTGATCTGCATGCCGTCGGGGTGCGTCATCGCATCCGGCTCGTTGCAAAGGTCCATGATGGCGTGCGCGACGCGGCCCGTAACGTCGACGAATGCCAGATCGCCGAGTTTGCGGTTCGTGCGGTCGAGGCGAGTCGCCAATTGCGTTGCCAGTTCGAACACGAGCCCCGGACTCTCGCTCGCGATCTGCCGGAAGCGCGGGTAGGTCATCTCGGCGATTTCGCACTCGGTGCGGGTACGCACCCACGCGCTGCGCGTCGGCTGTTCGTAAAAGAGGCCCATCTCACCGAAGAACTGCCCCTTGTTCAGGTAGGCGAGAACCATCTCGTTGCCGTCTTCGTCCTCGATCATGACCTCGACGGAGCCGTCGACGATGTAATAGAGAACGTCCGGCAGGTCGCCGGCGTGAATCATCACGGTTTTTTGCGGTACCGTCCGCACGCGGCAGTAACTCAGAAAGCGGTTGATCGCCGGTATGTCGCTCAGATTTTTCGCGGTAGTCTGCATTGATTTTTCCTCGCCCAAGTCGCGCCCCACTTTTTAGTACAGATTCCCCTTCGGGGCAAGCTAAGTCCGTGTTTTAGCGCAGAATTATTGCCGTTTGACGCAAATCAGACCCAGTAGGCCGTATTGGTCATGAGTTTGGCCGTCATTTGCATGAGTCGTTTGACCGGCGCGGGCAGCTCGGCGGCGCCGGCTGTAACGGCATTGTTTCCGTGTTCCTCCTCCTCCTCGCGCATCTGCTCGACGACGGCGCGGCTCTTCGCGTCCCCGGGCGGCAGGCTGTCGAGGTGGCTGTCGAGGTGCGCGCAGACCTGTCTTTCGGTCTCCGCGATGAAGCCGAGGCTCCATCTGTCGCCGAGGATGCCGCTGGCGGCGCCGATCGCGAATGCGCCGGCATACCAGAACGGGCTCAGTTTGCTGGTGTCTTCGCCGAGTTCGTTGACGCGCTGCTCGCACCACGCGAGGTGGTCGAATTCTTCGTCGGCAGCCCGTTGCATCCGTGCTTCGACGGACCGGTCGCGCGCGACGGCGGCGTGGCCCTGATACAGCGCCTGGGCGCAGACCTCGCCGGCGTGGTTGACGCGCATCAGGCCGGCCGCATGTCGCCTCTCGCGTTCATCGAGATCGGCGTCGACGACGTTCTCCGCCGGACTCGGTCGCGCGGACCGGCCCGCAGGTGCGGCAACGGTTCTGAGGGCATTGTTGGCGCTGGCGAGCAGACGATCCAGCGGCGTCAACCGGCGTTTTTCCATGGCCGGAATTATAGCGAAACGAGCGGGTCCGCAGGTATACTCCGCCCCTTTTGCTTGGGACCAAGCGGACACGGAACTCAAGGAGAATTCGCATGAAGCTGCGGATGCTGGTCATGGTCGCGGCGCTGGCCGCACCGTTTTCGTCATCGGCACAGGAGGAGCCGGGGAGCCCGTGGTCGGGCAAGGCGACGCTCGGGTATCTCGCAACCTCGGGTAACACCGAGAATTCGACGCTGAATACCGGTTTCGAGATCGGCTACAAGACGGGCGCGTGGGCGCACCTGTTCGAGGCGGCAGCGGTCAACGCCATGGAGAACGACGTGACGACGGCCGAAGTCTATGACGCGGGGTGGAAGAGCGAGCGCAACTTCACGGACCACGATTTCGTGTTCGGCCGGCTGCACTGGCGCAAGGACCGCTTCGGCGGCTTCGACACGCAGTTCTCGCAAACCGTCGGTTACGGTCGCCGCCTGCTCGATGCCGACAGGCACAAGCTGAACGCCGAGGTCGGTGCCGGTGCCAGGCAGTCGGAGACACAGCTCGGCGTCAAGGAAGACGAGACCGTTTTGCGCGGCGGCCTGTACTACCGATGGCTGCTGAGCGAGACGGCCGAGTTCCGCCAGGAAGTCACGGCCGAG
Organism: Pseudomonadota bacterium; assembly: GCA_022360335.1. Lineage (GTDB taxonomy): Bacteria > Pseudomonadota > Gammaproteobacteria > Steroidobacterales > Woeseiaceae > UBA1847. The sequence continues at coordinate 1,325 of JAKSCZ010000409.1, read as the reverse complement.
AGCGGCGACGAGAACACCTACATCGAATCGGTGACGGCTCTGTCCGCGAAGCTGTTGGGAGACCTCGCGCTGGTGGCCTCTTACACCGTCAAGCACAATACGGATGTGCCGGTATTGACTGAAGAAACAGACACTTATACGGCGTTGTCGCTGGAGTACGCGTTCTAGCGCCGGCGCCGAATCGGGCCCTCGCGACGGTTTGCATTAGAGGGGCCCCTACAGTAAAATTTCGCGCCTTTCGCCGTTCCGGCGGATGCTTTTGTGCGCCCGGACGGAACCGGATTATTTGGAAATCAGGACAATGAAGACGTTTTCTGCGAAGCCGGCAGAGGTTCGCCGCGACTGGTACGTGGTCGATGCCACGGACAAGACCCTGGGTCGCCTGTCGACCGAGATCGCGCGCCGCCTGCGGGGCAAGCACAAGCCGGAGTACACGCCGCATGTGGACACGGGCGATTACATCGTCGTCGTCAACGCCGAGAAGATCCGCGTAACCGGCAACAAGCGCCGTGACAAGATGTATCACCATCACACGGGCTACATCGGCAACCTGAAGTCCGTATCGCTCGGCAAGCTGCTCGATACGCAGCCCGAGCGGGCGCTGGAGCATGCCGTCAAGGGCATGCTGCCGCGCGGTTCGCTCGGCCGCAGGATGTTGTCGAAGCTTCGCGTATTCGTCGGTCCTGAGCACAAACACACGGCCCAGCAGCCGATTCCGCTGGATGTGAACGCATAGCAACGCGCACCCGACGAGTAGAGATTATGAGTGACACGCTTTTTTACGGTACCGGCCGCCGCAAGACGTCGACGGCTCGCGTATTCCTGACGCAGGGGACGGGCGATATCGTCGTCAACCGGAAGCCGCTGGACGTTTTCTTCGGCCGCAAGACGGCACAGATGATCGTTCGCCAGCCGCTCGAGTTGACGCAGCTCAGCGACAAGTTCAATGTGAACGTCACGGTCAAGGGCGGCGGCACGACGGGCCAGGCGGGCGCCATTCGCCTCGGCCTGACGCGTGCACTGATGCAGTACGACGAGTCGCTGCGCCCGGGCCTGCGCAAAGCCGGATTCGTGACGCGCGACGCGCGCGAAGTCGAACGCAAGAAGGTCGGCCTGCGAAAAGCACGCAGGGCGACGCAGTACTCGAAGCGCTAGAACCGCGTCACGATCCTTATTGGGGGATCGTCTAGTGGTAGGACTGCGGACTCTGACTCCGCCAACGGGGGTTCGAATCCCTCTCCCCCAGCCAATAAATAATGGTGTCAGTCACCCTATTTCCCGAACACGCTTGGATACTGTCCAGGACATCGGCGGGAAATAGGGTG
>JAKSCZ010000543.1 GCA_022360335.1 Pseudomonadota bacterium | reverse complement strand
TTGGCCGAGCGGGCGCACCGCATGGGCAAGGAGGTGCTGCTGCACCTGCCCTTGCAGGCGCTGGCGGAAGAGGAAAGACGCGAACCGTCGGAGATCCGCTACGACATGAGCCGCGAGCGGCTCGGCGTCGTCTTCGCCGAGGCGCTGCACGCCGTTCCGCACGCCGTCGGCGTGAACGGTCATCGCGGATCCTTGCTGACACGTCACCCCGGCCACATGCGCTGGCTCATGGAGGAGATCCGCGCTCACGAGACGCTGTTCTTCGTGGACAGCTACACGCACCACAAGAGCGTCGCCATGCAGATCGCCCGGGAAACGGGCGTCGACGCGCTCAGGCGCGACGTGTTTCTCGATCCGGATCGGTCGCCCGAGACCGTGGCTCGCGAATTCGAACGCATGAAGGCGCTGGCCCGGCGCCGGGGGCAGGTCGTTGCCATCGGCCATCCGTACCCGGTGACGCTGGCGCTGCTCGAGCGGGAACTGCCCGGGCTCGAGGAGGAAGGGTTCGAACTCGTGAGCGTCAGCGAGCTTTTCCGGGACGTCGACGGGCGATCGATATTTCCGGCCGGCGCCGGCCTCCGCCTGGCTCGGGCCGAAGACATCGCGTGCACGCAGCAATACGATCCGGTGTGCGGAGAGGACGGCACCACCTACAGCAACGATTGCGTCGCGCGGGCGGCGGGCGTCGAGGTCGTCGGTGCCGGATCTTGTCCGGACGACCGCGACCCGGGATGTCCGGACACTTTCGACCCGGTCTGCGGCGAAGACGGCAACACCTACATCAACGAGTGTTTCGCGCTCAAGTCGAAAGTCGACGTTGCGGGTCTCGGCGCGTGCACGCCCAACGGCTGCCCGAGCGTCCGCGAACCCGTGTGCGGCATGAACGGGCGGACCTTCATCAACCGTTGCGAGGCCGGCGTCGAGCGCGTGCCCGTGCAGCGCAGGGGCAGCTGCGATTTCGAGAACTGCCCGAGAGTCTTCGCTCCCGTCTGCGGCGACGACGGCAACACGTACGACAATGCCTGCCTCGCCGACGCGGCGGAGGTCGCCTCCTTCACGGAGGGCGCCTGTAATGCCAGGCCCTGTCCCATCCTGTTCGTGCCGGTCTGCGGTGCGGACGGCCTGACCTACGGCAATGCCTGTCACGCCGAGCGCCGCGGTATCCGGGTCGAGTACGCGGGGGTCTGCGAAGAGCTCGGCGACAATTGCGAGGACGAGTATCTGCCGGTTTGCGGGATGGACGGCGTCACCTACGACAATGCGTGCCAGCTCGAGAATGCCGGCATCGACAAGGCTTACGCCGGGGCGTGCGCCGGGGGCTAGGGCCTAACCTTTTTCGCCGTCCGTGCATCCAAGAATCGATGGCGGCAGTGATGGCGGGCGGCAAGGCGCCGACCCAGGCGGATTTTCACGAGGCGATATCGGCACGCTCCGATCGCTGGTATTCGGCGTGCCTGAAGATCACGCGAAATCCCGACCTGGCCGCCGACGCAGTCCAGGACGCTTTGCTCAACGCCTGGAACAAACGCCACCAGTTCGCCGGCTCGTCCCGGCTCGCGACCTGGATCCACCGTATTGCGATCAATGCCGCGCTGGCGCTGATCCGCAGGCAACGCCCGGGGATGTTCGAAGCGCTCGATACGGATATCGAAGACGCTTCCGCGCAGCCCGGGCGCCTGCTGGAGGAACACGAACTGGAAAGCGAGCTGGCGCGTTCCCTGGCGCAGCTGACCGACCTCGAGCGCGTCTGTTTCGTACTCAAGCATCTGGAGCAGTGGCGGGCCCGGGAAATCGCGGAAACGCTCGACACGAGCGAAGGAAGGGTCAGACAGGCGGTCTTCCGGGCCGTCGGCAAACTCCGCGTGCAGATGCGGCATCTCAAGGACAGGCATCATGAATGACGAACTCGATCGAATTCTCGCCGCCCACGAGGCGGAGATTCACCCGGCGCCCGAGCGCTTCAAGGCGCAATGGCACGAGGCGATCGACGCAGCCGCGGCGCAGCAACGCGGCCGTGCGCGCCCGGCCGGGCCGGTCTGGCATCCGGCCTCGTTCCTGTGGGGGGCGGCGGTGACGGCCGTGCTGGCCGTCGGCATCGCGATCGGCTATTTCGTGACGGGCGGTGACGGTGCGCCGGCTTACGACATGCCAGACAGGACGGCGTCGACGGCGCTGCCACGGACGGTCCCGCCGGCGCTGGACCGCGGAGTGCAGGCGTACCTGCGCGATAGCGGCCGGTTGATCGAGGGCCTCGAGGCAGGCGCCGGCGACACGGAGCTCGTACTGCAGATGCTCGAGCAGAACCGCCTGTTCGAAATCGCTGCGGAGCGGCGCGGCGCACTGGAGCTCGCGCGCGTACTGCGGGCGTTCGAGCCGACTCTCGTGCAGCTCGCGATCGCGGACCTGTCGCCGGCGCAGGCCGAGGCGCTCCGCGCCCGGCTCGAGTTCCGGATGCAGGCCATGCTAACGAAACTGTCGGTCCCGGTATCGGATCGGACACATACGACGTAATCGATGGAATCGACGATGAAGAACGGCAACGCATTTATCCTCGCCACGCTGCTGCTGCTCGCGCCGCTTACCGGGCTTGGACAGGCGCAGGACGACGCCGATGAACTCAAGCTCGCCGCGCTGCACGCGCTGATGTCGGCGCCGCCGGAGCGCGCCATGCCCCTGCTGCGCAAGGTGCTCGACGGCGACCACAGCGACCGGGTGAAAGAGAACGCCCTGTTCGTGCTGAGCCAGGTCGGCACGGCAGAGGCGCAGGATCTGTTGCTCGGTTT
>JAKSCZ010000414.1 GCA_022360335.1 Pseudomonadota bacterium | reverse complement strand
GCGTCCGACCTGGGCGGGACGATGCGTCTCGGCGGGCAGGACGTGACGCTCGTCGCGGGCTCCCTCGCGGCACAGGCCTACGGCAGTACGCGGATCGTGGAGCGTCACCGCCACCGCTACGAGGTCAACAACCACTACCGTGAGCGCTTGTCGAAAGCCGGGCTGACGTTCTCGGGCCTGTCGGTCGACGATCTCGTCGAGACGGTGGAGATCGCCGATCACCCGTTCTTCCTCGCCAGCCAGTTCCACCCCGAATTCACGTCCAACCCGCGTGACGGGCATCCGCTGTTCAGGAGCTTCGTCGCGGCGGTGCGCGAGCATTCGCAGGCCGAGCTGCCGGAGGCCGCGCAGGGATGAAACTCTGTGGCTTCGATGCCGGAAACGATCGGCCGGTGTTCCTGATCGCAGGCACCTGCGTCGTGGAGAGCGAGCAGATGTCGATCGACACGGCGGGCACGCTGAAGGAGATTACCTCGGATCTCGGCATCCCGTTCATCTACAAGTCTTCGTTCGACAAGGCGAATCGCTCCTCTCGCGACGGCTTTCGAGGTCCCGGCATGGAGGAGGGGCTGCGCATTCTCGGCGAAGTGAAGAAGCAGCTCGGGCTTCCGGTCCTGACCGACGTGCACGAGGACACGCCGATGGACGAGGTCGCAGCCGTCGTCGACGTGCTGCAGACGCCGGCGTTCCTGTGTCGCCAGACGAACTTCATCCTGCGGACCGCGGCAGCGGGTCTGCCCGTCAATATCAAGAAGGGCCAGTTCCTGTCGCCCCGGGAAATGCAAAACGTCGTCGACAAGGCGAAGTCCACGGGCAACGACGGCATCCTGGTCTGCGAGCGGGGCTTCTCGTTCGGCTACAACAATCTCGTCTCGGACATGCGCAGCCTGGCCGTCATGCGCGGCACCGGCGCGCCCGTCGTCTTCGACGCGACGCACTCGGTACAGCAGCCCGGGGGACTGGGGTCGGCCACGGGAGGACGTCGCGAGTTCATCCCGGTGCTGGCGCGCGCAGCCGCAGCCGCCGGGGTCGCGGGTTTTTTCATGGAGACGCACCCGGACCCGGAGAATGCGCTGAGTGACGGCCCCAATGCATGGCCCCTCGACAGGATGAGACAATTGCTCGAGACGCTCGTGGCGATCGACGCGAGCGTCAAACAACGCGGCTACCAGGAGGCTGCCTTCGGTCTCGGAGTACCCGACTAGCCAACAAACAGGAAATACTATGATCAGGATTACGGAAGTGCGCGGTCGGGAGATCCTCGACTCGCGAGGAAACCCTACGGTCGAGGCGGACGTCACGCTGGCGGACGGCAGCTCGGGCCGTGCGGGCGTTCCGTCGGGCGCGTCGACGGGCACGCGCGAAGCCGTCGAACTGCGCGACGGCGACAAGTCGCGCTACCTCGGCAAGGGCGTGCAACAAGCCGTCGCCAACGTGAACGGCGTGCTGCGCGACAGCTTGCTCGGACAGGAATTCGAGAACCAGCGCGCCGTCGACCAAGCGATGATCGACCTCGACGGCAGCGACAACAAGGGTGCGCTGGGCGCCAACGCGCTGCTCGCGATCTCGCTCGCGGTCGCCAAGGCCGAGGCCGCGTCGAACGGCGTGTCGCTGTTCCGGCATCTGGGCGGCAGCACGATGATGCCGGTGCCGATGATGAACATCATCAACGGCGGCGCTCACGCGAACAACAGCGTCGACATCCAGGAGTTCATGATCCTGCCCGTCGGCGCAGAGCGCTTTTCCGAGGCCCTGCGGCACGGCGCCGAGGTGTTCCACAGCCTCAAGAGCGTCCTCAACGGCATGGGCCTCAACACGGCGGTCGGTGACGAGGGGGGCTTCGCCCCGGACCTGCCGTCGAACCGTGCGGCGCTGGACACGATCATGGAAGCGATGGCCAAGGCCGGCTTCCGGCCGGGCGACGACATCCTGCTCGGCCTCGACGTCGCGAGCTCCGAGTTCTTCGAAGACGGCGTCTACGACCTCGAATCCGAAGGCAGGCGGTTCGACGCGGCCGGTTTCACCGAATTCCTGGGCGAGCTGGCCGACGCCTACCCGATCGTTACGATCGAGGACGGCATGGACGAGGGCGACTGGGACGGGTGGCGCCTGCTCACCGACAGGCTGGGAGAGCGAGTGCAGCTCGTCGGCGACGACCTGTTCGTCACCAACACGGCTATCCTGGAACGCGGGATCGACGACAACATCGCAAATTCGATCTTGATAAAACCCAACCAAATCGGTACCTTAAGCGAAACTCTTGATGCAATTACTATGGCAGTGGAGGCGGGATACTCGGCCGTCATTTCACATCGCTCGGGAGAGACGTCGGACAGCACGATCGCCGACATTTCGGTCGGTACCCGGGCCACGCAGATCAAGACGGGTTCATTGTCGCGATCGGACCGCATTGCGAAGTACAACCAGCTGCTGCGCATCGAAGAGGAATTGGGCGATACGGCGACGTATGCCGCGAAAGCGGCCTTTTCGGTTGGGGTACCAGATTGAATTCACGCTGGACACTGGTGCTGCTCGGAACCATTGCGTTGCT
>JAKSCZ010000603.1 GCA_022360335.1 Pseudomonadota bacterium | reverse complement strand
TTCTTCCCGATGGTCTTTATCAGCGGCATCGCCGGGCAGCTGTTCCGGGACCAGGCGCTGACGGTCACGTTCGCGCTGCTCTTCTCGCTCGTCGTCGCGCTGACACTGATTCCCATGCTCGCCTCGCTCGGAACCGGCGGGCGATACCGCGAAGACGTCGAAACACCGCCGAAGCCGACGAACCGGGCGGCGCGATTCGTCGCCTGGCTCTCGAAGTGGTTCACGTCGATCATCGCCTTCCTCGTCCGGCTGTTCGGCTACGTGTTTGCAGGCATTCGCTGGTTCTTCTGGGCGTTGCTTTGGGCGCCGACCTGGGTACTGCAACGGCTGTACCGGACCATTGCAGCCGTGTACCCGGGGCTTTTACGCTGGGCGCTCGGGCACCGCGCGACCGTCGTCTTCGCCGCCGTCGTTATCTTCGCCGGCACGATGGCGCTGATCCCGCGCCTCGGCACGGAGCTGATCCCGCAGTTTTCGCAGGGTGAGTTCAACGTCGACCTGCGACTGGCTCCGGGCGCGCCGCTGTCCGAAACCGACCGCGCGATCCAGACGGCGCAGCGCGCCGCCGGCGCGATCGATGCGGTCGAACTCGACTACTCGGTAGCCGGCACCGGCAACCGCCTCGACGCGAATCCGGTCGATGCCGGCGACAATACCGGCACGCTGAGCGTCAAGCTCCGTCCGGGTGCCGGACGCAGCGCGGAGAACGCGACCATGGATGCGATGCGCGACGAGCTCGCGCGTCTCCCCGGCGTCCAGTACGAATTCAGCCGGCCCGCCCTGCTGTCGTTCCAGAGTCCGCTGCAGATCGAAGTTGCCGGCTACGACCTCGACGCCCTGGCCGCCGTCGGCAATTCCATCATGCAGGCGATGTCGGCGTCCGGCCGGTTCTCCGACATCCGGACGACCGTCGAACGCGGCAACCCCGAAATCCAGATCGTATTCGACCAGGAGCGCGCCGCAGCGCTCGGCCTCGCCGTCCGCGACATCGCCAACCGTGTCGTCGCGAACGTCCGCGGCGAGCTCGCGACGCGTTACACCTGGCGCGACAGGAAGATCGACGTGCTCGTGCGCAGCGTCGACACGCGCCGGTCCAGCGTCGAGGAGATTCGCCAGCTCATCGTCAACCCCACGTCCGACCGGCCGGTGACGCTGGACGCCGTCGCCGACGTCGACGTCTCGTACGGCCCCGCCGAGATTCGCCGCGTCGCACAGGAACGCGTCGCGATCATCACGGCCAACCTCGCGTACGGCGACCTCGGCGCCGCGGCCGCGGAGGCCGGCGGGATCGTAAGCCGTACGCCGATGCCGGACGGGATCACGGCGATCGTCTCGGGCCAGAGCGAGGAGATGCAGGAGTCGTTCGATTCGATGCAGTTCGCGTTGTTGCTCGCCGTCTTCCTCGTCTACCTGGTCATGGCGTCGCAGTTCGAATCGCTGATCCATCCGTTCGTCATCCTGTTTACGATACCGCTCGCGCTGGTCGGAGCGGTGCTCGCGCTGTTCCTTACCGGAACGACCGTCAACATCGTCGCGCTGATCGGCGTCATCATGCTCGTGGGTATCGTCGTCAACAACGCCATCGTGCTGGTCGACCTGATCAACCAGTTGCGCGCGCAGGGAATGGACCGCTTCGACGCGATCATGGAAGCCGGAGCGGCGCGTCTGCGGCCGATCCTGATGACGTCGTTGACGACGGCGCTCGGTCTGCTGCCGATGGCCATGGGCTTCGGCGAGGGCTCGGAGGTCCGCGCACCGATGGCGATCACGGTCATCGGCGGCCTGGTCGTCTCGACGCTGCTGACCCTCGTCGTCATCCCGGTCGTCTATTCGCTCATGGATCGCAAACGCAGGGCCGCGGTCGGTCAACCGCAGGCGGCGCAATGAAGCACACCGAAGTCGCGCTGCACCGCCCGATCACGACCGTCGTCGTGTTCGTCGCACTGGCGCTGGTCGGGCTCATCGCGTCGCGCCTGCTGCCGCTCGAGAAGTTCCCGGACATCGAATTTCCGGGCATCTTCGTGCAGATCCCCTACGACGGCTCGACGCCCGAGGAAGTCGAGCGGCTGATCACGCGACCCGTCGAGGAGGCGCTGGCAACGCTGTCCGGCGTCGAGCGCATGTTTTCGAGTTCGAGCGAGGACCAGTCGCAGATATTCCTGCAGTTCGGCTGGGACCACAGCATGGGACCCAAGGGCATCGAGGCGCGTGCAAAAGTAGACGGCATTCGCCATTTGCTGCCCGAAGACATACGTCGCGTGTTCGTGTTTACGGGCTCGCTCGGGGACCAGCCGGTGCTGCAGCTGCGCATCTCCAGCGAACGCGACCTGTCCGACAGCTACGACCTGCTGGATCGTATCCTCAAGCGCCGGCTCGAACGTCTCGAAGGCGTGTCGCGCGTGGAGCTGCACGG